>JAJZJT010000122.1 GCA_021809995.1 Actinomycetes bacterium | reverse complement strand
GCCCGCCCCGGGGGCCGCCGTGCGCCGCCGGAGCGGCCGCGCCCGCCCCGCCCCGGACGCCTCCTGGCCCGGGCGCGGTCGCGACCAGCCAGTGGTCGCGGCGCAGCCGTAGCGTGTCGAGCCAGTAGCGGAACGTCCACGTGGGCCAGTTGTTGGTCACCCGGCCCGACGCGTCCTTGTACCAGCTGTGGCACGCCGCCACCCACGCCGTGCGCGCCACCAGGCGCTGGACGCGGTCGTCGTCGCTGGCGGCGGGACCCTTGCCGACCTCGATGGTCGCCCCCAGGCCCGCCGGCGCGCCGGCACGCCGTCGCACCAGCGTGGCGACGGCCTGTAGCACCAGGTTCACCTGACGCTCGACCATGAAGAGGATCGAGTTGTGCCCGAGGTTGGTGTTCGGCCCGTAGAGGAGGAAGCAGTTGGGGAAGTCGGGGACGGCGACGCCGAGGTAGGCGTGCGCACCGCCCGACCACGCGTCGGCGAGGGTCCGGCCGCCCCGCCCCACCACCGGGATGTGACCGAGGAAGTCGGTCGACTCGAAGCCGGTCCCGAACACGATGACGTCGGCGTCGTGGCGCGTGCCCGACGCAGCGACCGGCCCGTCGGGGCCGACCCGGACGATCGGCTCGTCGACCACCGTCACGTTGGGTCGGAGGAGCGTCGGGTACCACTCGTTGGAGATGAGGATCCGCTTGCACCCGATCGGGTAGTCGGGCACGACGGCGCGCTCGGGGAGCGACTCCGAGACGACGTTCGCCCGCAGCTGCGAGGCGAACAGGGAGGCCATGCGCCGGCCCAGCCAGCTCCCTTTGCGGAAGGCGAGCCACCGGGCCTCCATCACCCAGTAGGTCCACCAGCGCAAGGCCCGCTCGGCCGCCGGCACCTCGGCCAGCACTCGTCGCCTGACGCCCTCGTAGGGGCGGTCGTGCTTGGGCGCCACGTAGCTCGGCGTGCGCTGGAAGACGGTGACCGAGGACGCCTGCCGGGCGAGCGCTGGGACGAACTGGATGGCGCTCGCCCCGCTGCCGACGACGGCGACCCGCTTGCCGGTGACGTCGACGGAGTGGTCCCAGCGCGCGGAGTGCCACCACCGGCCGGCGAAGCCCTCGAGGCCCTCGAGGCGCGGCACGTAGGGGCGGTTGAGCTGGCCGCAGGCGAAGACGACGACCGAGGCCTCGAGCGTGCCGGGCGTGCCGTCGGGGCCCAGCACGTCGACGTTCCACGTGCCGCGGTCCTCATCCAGGTCGGCCCGGACGACGGTGGTCGACACCAGGAGGTGGTCGCGCAGGCCGAACCGCTCGGCGAAGGCACGCGCGTACCCGAGGATCTCGGGCTGCTCGGCGTAGCGGCGCGACCAGTCGCGCTTGGGGGCGAACGAGAAGGAGTAGAGGTGGGACGGCACGTCGCACCCGGCGCCCGGGTACGTGTTGTCGCGCCACGTACCGCCGACTTCGTCCGCCTGCTCGACGATGGTGAAGCGGTCGAAGCCGGTCCGCACCAGCTGGGCTCCCATGGCGAGCCCCGACAGGCCGGCGCCGACGATCACCACCGGCGGGAGGTCGCACCCCTCCTCGCCGGCCCGCCGCACCGCCTGTGCCAGCTGGCGTCGTCCCAGCTCCAGTGCCATCGGGTCCTCCCCTTCATGACCCGCCCGTTCGCGCTCCACCGAGAGCGGCCGTCCGGCCCCGGGCCACAGGTTACGAGGTGTCCTGCGAGTGCGCGCCTCGTGGGTGCGAGCGGGTGGCTTGGCGAGCGGGGTGCTGTGCTACCGTCGCCTGGCCCCCGGCCCGTGCGCCCCCGGTCCGCTGCATCGGCGGGGCCCGTGCAGGTGGGACGCTGGGCGGGCCCGGTGGCCCGATCGGACGAGGTTGGCGAGTGGACGAGACCGCACACCACAGAGGACCCCTTCCCTCCGCCGAGGTGGAGGGTCCGACGCCGGCTCTGGAGGGCGCAGAGCCAGGCACCGGCGCAGTGCCGGGTGCGGACCGTGCCCTCACCCTCGTCGGCAGGGTCGGCGCGCTCCTGATAGGCCTGCAGTTCGTCGGGCTCCTCGTCGCCGGGACCGTCCTCTACCGGCACTGGGACGTCACGAACGACTACGCGCTCTACAGCCAGGCCTGGTACCTCATCGCCCACGGGCACCTCGATCCCTACAGCACCGTCATAGGCGAACCGTTCTGGAGGAACCACTTCGAGCTGGGCATGTGGGTCCTGGCCCCCCTCTACTGGGTGACGCCGGCGACGATGGGGCTCAAGTGGATCCAGTCGGCAGCAGCCGCAGGCGCCGAGCTCGTGGCGCTCGGTTGGGTTCTCGACGCCCTCCGGCGCCGCGGCACCCGGGCCGTGCCCCCGGCAGCGCTCGCCGGGGGCTTCGTCGTCCTCGTGCTCACCAACGCGTACTTCTACAGTGCCGACTGGTTCGACTTCCACTTCCAAGCGATCGCCACGCTCCTCCTCGTCGCGGCCGGGCGCGACCTCTACAACGGACGGGACCGCCGGGCGCTCGTGTGGGCCGGGCTCATGCTCTTGACCGGCGACGTCGCCGGGACGTACCTGGTCGGCCTCGGTGTCGCCGCGCTCGTGGCGAGCTCCAGGACGCGGCGGACGGGCGCCGTCATGGTGGTGGCCGGGGGTGCGTGGGTGGCTCTTGTCTCCGCACTCGGCGCCAACGTCGGGTCCGACATCGTCGGCGGCCTCGGCTACTTGGCCGACAGCAGCCACGTGACGCTCTTCACGGTCCTCGCCGGGGCTGTCCGGCACCCGGGCCGTTGGCTCCACGTCCTGCGTCAGCGCTGGAACCCGATCCTCGCCAACCTGCGGGGCGGAGGAGTCGTCGGGGTGCTCGCCCCCTGGGTGCTCCTGCCCGTCCTGGCCGTCCTCGTGCCGTCGGCCCTGCAGGCGAGCATCGGGTACATCACGTCGCCGTTCCAGAGCTTGCCGGTGTTCCTCCTCACGCCGATCGGCACGGTGCTCGTCCTCGACTGGCTGGCGCGCCGCCTCCACCGGGGACGCCCGCTCGTCGCCGTCGGCGTTCCGACCGTGCTCGCCCTCGCCGTCCTCGGCAGCTCGCTGGGCTTCTCGCTCCCGAAGCTCCAGCCGGTCAAGGAGAACTGGTTCGTCGTCCACCCCGCGACGTTCCGCCAGCTCGACGCCGTGCGGGCGTCGATCCCCCAGGGAGCCCAGGTGATCGCCTCCTCGGCGATCTCCGGCGGCTTCGGTGGGCGCTCGCAGCTCGTCCCATGGATCGCCGCGCCCCAGGCGTTCCCGCTCGCACGAGGACGCCAGGTGGTCTTCGTCCTCGTGCCGAACGACCCTCTCCAGCCGATCCCCGCAGCGATGGCCGACCAGGCCGCGACGAGCGTTGCCGCCCTGCCCGGCGCCCGGATCACGAGCGACACCGGCGGCGTGGTGGTGGTCCGGTGGGCCCCGCCGCGCACGGCGGTGAGCGTGACCCTTCCCTCGGGGACGGTCACGACGGGCCCGGCACTGCGGTCCCACTGACCGAGTCGGGTGCGCGGACTCGTCGAGCCCGGGCGTGCTGGGTACGGCTCGGCGCAGAGCCGACGTCGCTCCCGACGGCTCAGTTGCGCACCGTGTCCTTCCAGGCCAGGCCGGCGTCCGGCTTCGGGTCGCCGGGCAGCCCGAGCACCCGCTCGGCCAAGATGTTGCGCATCACCTCGGAGGTTCCTCCCTCGATCGAGTTGGCCCGGACCCGCAGGAATGCCTTCGTCACGTCCGTGGTGCCGAGGGCGACGTGCTCGGGGCGGATACGCGGGTAGTCGGAGCTGTGGCGCATGCCCTCGGCACCCAGCAGGTCGACGCAGAGCTCGTAGACCCGCTTGTTCTCCTCGGCGAAGGCGAGCTTGGCGACCGATCCCTCGGGCCCGGGGGTGCCGGCCGTGCGGTTCTGGGCGGCCCGCAGGTTGGTGAGCCGGGTCACCTCGGTCCGCACCCACGCCTGGACCAGCCGGTCGCGCAGCACGGCGGCGTGGGGGCCGGTGGTGCCGGCCCACCGCTCCTCCCACACCCGCAGCGCGTCGCCGATCGGGCCCTCGCCCCGGCGGCTGACCCCGCCACCGATGGATACCCGCTCGTTCATCAGCGTCGTGATGGCGACCCGCCAGCCATCCCCGACGTCGCCGAGCCGGGCCGAGTCGGGGACCCGGACCTCGGTCATGAAGACCTCGTTGAACTCCGCCTCCCCGGTGATCTGGTAGAGCGGGCGGACCTCCACCCCCGGCGCGTGCATGTCGAGGAGGAAGGCGGTGAGCCCCTTGTGCTTGGGCAGCTCGGGGTCGCTCCGGGCGATCAGCAGGCCGAAGCTGGCCAGGTGGGCCAGGGTGGTCCACACCTTCTGGCCGGTCACCACCCACTCGTCGCCGTCGCGCACCGCCCGGGTGGCGAGGCTCGCCACGTCGGAGCCCGCCCCGGGCTCGCTGAAGAGCTGGCACCAGATCTCCTCGCACGTGAAGAGCGGGCGCAGGTACCGGTCGCGCTGGTCGGGCGTGCCGTGGATGGCGACGGTCGGCGCCACCATGCCGTAGCCGATCACGTTGACGAAGCCCGGGTTGGGGGCGCCCGCCGCAACGAGGCGTGAGACGACCCGCTGCTGCAGCGACGCCGGCCAGCCCCGGCCGCCCTGGCCCTCGGGCCAGTGCACCCAGGCGAGCCCGCGGTCGAACTGCTCGCCGAGGAACTCGGCGCTCGGGGTCGACGCCGGAGGGAGCTCGGCGAGGAGCTGGTCGACGGCGGCGTCGAGCGCCGCGGCCAGCGCGTCGGTCGAAGAATTGGCAGTCTCGGTGGCCATCGCAGCAGTCTGCCCTTCGGTCACGTGTCGCGTCGAACGGGCCGCCGCCGTCGGCGGCCTCCCGGGCAGCGGGGGTGTCGCCAGCGGGGCCCCTCCCTCAGGACGGCCGGGCCCGCAGGTACTGGGGTGGCCACAGACCGTCCCCGTCGCCCAGCTCGTCGGCTGCCCGGAGCGCCCAGTGCGGGTCGCGCAGCACGGCGCGGGCGAGCAGCACGGCGTCGGCCGCCCCGCTCGCCACGACGTCCTCAGCTTGGGCGGGCTCGGCGATGAGCCCGACGGCGGCCGTCGGCACGCCGGCTCCCTCGCGTACGGCGTGGGCGAAGGGGACCTGATAGCCCGGGCCGACCTCGATCGCCTGCCACGGCACGGCGCCGCCGCTCGACACGTCCACCAGGTCGACGCCCGCGTCGGCCAGCCGGCGGGCCACCTCGACCGTCTCCTCGAGCTCCCAGCCGCCCTCCGCCCAGTCGGTGGCGGAGAGGCGCACGAGGAGCGGCTTGTCCTGCGGCCAGGCATCGCGCACGGCCTCGACCACCTCGAGGAGCAGCCGGCTCCGGCCGGCGAGGTCGCCGCCGTAGCGGTCGGCCCGGTGGTTGGCGAGCGGGGAGAGGAACTGGTGGAGGAGGTAGCCGTGGGCGGCGTGGACCTCGGCCACGTCGAACCCGGCGGCGTCGGCGCGCACCGTAGCGGCGGCGAAGTCGGCGACCACCCCGGCGAGCTCGGCCTCGGCCAGCTCCTTCGGCGTGGCGAGGTCGCCGAAGGCGATCGGGGAGGGCGCCACCGTCTGCCAGCCGCCCTCTTCGGGTGGCACCGTGCCGTGTCCCTGCCACGGGCGTCTCGTCGAGCCCTTCCGGCCGGCGTGGGCCAGCTGGACGCCGGCGGCGGCGCCTTGGCCGTGGACGAACGAGGTGATGCGCCGGTAGGCGCCGGCCTGCTCGTCCGTCCAGAGGCCGGCGTCCCACGGGCTGATCCGGCCCTCGGGGCTGACAGCGGTGGCCTCGGTGAGCACGAGGCCGGCGCCGCCCCGGGCGAAGGAACCGAGGTGGACGAGGTGCCAGTCGGTCGGCATCCCCTCCTCCGAGGAGTACTGGCACATGGGGGACACCCAGACGCGGTTGCGGACCGTCAGGCCGCGCAGGGTCAGCGGGGAGAAGAGGACGCTCACACGTGTTTCGACGCCGGGGAGCTCGAGCGCATTCCCGGGCTACGGGGCGGGCTGGTGCCGGCAGGCCAGGGGTTGCCCGATGGCGGGGCTCGGGGATGTCGCATCCCTGTGGCACGCTGCGCCGGTGCGGATCCTCCACACGAGCGACTGGCACCTGGGCCGGCGGTTCGAGCAGGAGCCGCTCGAGGGCGACCAGCGCGCCGCGCTCGAGTGGCTGGCCGGCATCGTGGCCGACGAGCAGGTCGACCTGGTGGTGGTGGCCGGCGACGTCTACGACCGGGCTCTTCCTGCCGAGGAGGCCGTGACCGTGCTCGACGACGCCCTCGACGCGTTCACCGGCTGCGGCGCGACCGTCGTCCTCGTCCCGGGGAACCACGACAGCGCCCGCAGGCTCGGCTTCGGCGCCCGGCGCCAGGCCCTCGGGGGTGTCCACGTCTTCGCCGACACTCGGGTGCCACCCGAGCCGTGGGTGTTCGAAGCAGGCGGCGAGCGGGTCGCCGTCGTCGCCGTGCCGTTCCTCGACCCCCTCACCGCACCGCCACCCGCACCGGCCGCCGACGGCTCGCCCCGGGCCCGCACCCACCAGCACGTGCTCGAGGACGCGCTGGACGCCGGGCGGGCGGGCCTCGCCGCGCTGGCCGGTATCCCCTCGATCGCCGTGGCGCACGCCTTCGTCGTCGGTGGGACCCCCACCGACTCGGAGAAGCTCCTCGCCGTCGGGGGGACCGACGTCGTCGACCCGGCGGTCTTCGCCGGCTTCGACTACGTCGCCCTCGGGCACCTCCACCGGCCCCAGGCCGTCGGCGCCGACCGACGGATCGCCTACTCGGGCTCGCTGCTCCCGTACTCGTTCAGCGAGGACCATGCCAAGTCGGTGCGGCTGGTCGACATCTCCGGCGGCGCCGTCGTCGAGGTGACCGAGGTGCCGGTCCCCGTGGGCCGGCCCGTCGTCACGCTGACAGGGCGCCTCGACGACCTGCTCGCCGACGACGCCTACGGGCACTTCACCGGCCACTGGGTCGCCGTCCGGCTGACCGACGACACGGTGCAGGTCCAGCCCATGGAGCGGTTGCGCGGGCGCTTTCCCCACACCGTGAGCGTGCGGTACGCGCCGGGCCGGGCCGGCTCCCCCGGTGCACGGTCGCTCGAGGTCGACCTCGTCGAGGCGCGTGCGCCCGACGCGCTGGTGCTCGACTTCCTCGAGGACGTGCGCGGCCGGCCGGCGAGCGACCCCGAGCGGTCACTGGTCGGCGACGCGATGGAGCGCGTCGTGGCCGCCGGCGCCGGTGGAGGCGAGCCGTGAGGCCGCTCCGACTCGTCCTCACGGCGTTCGGCTCCTATGCCGGCGAGCTCGAGGTCGACTTCGCCCGCATGGGCCGCCACGGCGTCTTCGCCATCACCGGACCCACCGGTGCCGGCAAGTCGACGATCTTCGATGCCCTCGTCTACGCCCTCTACGGCGACCTTCCCGGCTTCCGGGTCGACGGCAACGTCCGCAGCCACTACGCGTCGCCGGGGACGACGACCCGTGTCGTCCTCGAGCTCGAGGTCCACGGCGAGGTGTGGCGCATCGAGCGCACGCCGACCCAGCTCGTCCCCCGCAAGCGAGGCGAGGGCCCGCCGATCGAGCGCAAGGGGTCGGTGGTGCTCAGTCGCTGCGACGACCTGGCTGGCGGGCTGACCCGCAAGGCGGACGTCGACCGCCGGGTCGTCGAGCTCGTCGGGCTGACCAAGGACCAGTTCGAGCAGGTCGTCCTCATCCCGCAAGGGCGTTTCGAGGAGGTGCTGAAGGCCGACACGAAGGACCGCGCCGCCCTCTTGCGCCGGCTGTTCCCCGTCGACGTCTTCGCCCGGGTGACCGAGGCGCTGCGGGCGATCGCCGACGAGCGGCGGCGCGTCCACGAGGAGGCCGAGTCCGCGCAGCGGGCCCAGCTCGACGCCGTCGGCCGTGCCTTGGTCGACCTCGTGGACCAGCTCCCCGACGATCTCGTGCCGGACGATCTCGCCGCGGCCGCGGCGTCGCTGGCCGACGAGTCGCTGGCCGGGCTGGTGGCGAACGCCGAGGAGGCCGTCGGCGGGCTCGGCGGTCGGGTCGAGCAGGCACGGGGGCGGGCCGACGCGGCACGCCGGGCCCACGGCGACGCGCTGGTCGCGCTCGATCGGTGGACGCAGTGGCAGGAC
>JAJZJT010000121.1 GCA_021809995.1 Actinomycetes bacterium | reverse complement strand
CGCGCCGTCCGACCCGCCCGTCGGTGGCTGCGCGTGAGCGGCGCCTCGCCGACAAGCGCCGCCAGGCGGAGCGCAAGGCCCGCCGCCGTCGGTCCGCCGACGAGTAGCGGGGGGGGCGGCCGGTCAGCCCGCCCGGCGGGGTGCTCGGGCCGCGCCGCCGGGCTCGGAGGCGTCGCGCCTCCAGGCCTCGTCCAGCAGGGCGATGATCTCGCCGGTGAGCCGGTCGGGCCGGACCCAGAGCTCGAGGATGGAGCGGGCCTGGACGAGCCGGGCCTCCGGGAGGCGGTCGGCGAGCTGCTCGGCGTCGTGGAACGGGTGCACACCGTCGGAGCGGTGGCCGATCACGAGGGCGGGGACCGTCATGGAGGCCCGCTCGCCGACGGTCGGGCCGAGCGGGCCGGCCAGCACCCCGTGGAGGACGGCGGCGGTCTCGCGGGGGTCGTTGGCGAGCGTGCCGAGGACGCTGTCGAGGGGGCCCAACCCGGTGCGCGGCACGCGGCGGGCCACCGACGCCACGGCTGCCGCCACGGGCCGGGCGAAGTGGACGGCGAAGAGGAGCGGGACGAAGGTGAGGGCGGCAGCGGGGACGGCCCACTCGAGGACGGGCATCTCGACGACCAGGCCCTGGACGCGCTCGGGGGCCAGCGCAGCCACCATGAGGCTGACGTTGCCCCCGAGCGAGACGCCGCCCACCACGGCGCGCTCGACGCCGAGGTGGTCGAGGAGGGCGACGACGTGGCGAGCGTAGGTGTCGATCCGGTGCGACGAGGCCCGTCGGGGCTTGTCGGAGCGCCCGTGCCCCGGGAGGTCGAGGAGGACGACTCGGTGCCCGGCCGCGGCCAGGTCGCCGGCCAGGTGCCGGTTGAGGTCCGCGCTCAGCAGGATGCCGTGGAGGAAGACCAAGACCTGTTCGCCCGTCCCGTGGACCTCGTAGGCGAGGCGGACGCCGTCGTGGACGAAGGAGCCGACCTCGTAGGGGGTACCGGCGGACCGCCTCGCCGCTCTGCCGGGGCCACGGCGAGGCCTGGCGCTGTTCGTGGGCATCGGGTCGCTCATGGCCATCGCGTCACGCTAGGCCCGGACCACTGCCGGGGCGAGCATCCCGGCGTCGCCGCCTCATCCGAGGCCGAGGGTGCGCGCGCACGCAGGCCACTGCGACCAGCCACGGAGGGTCTCGAGTCGGACGGCGGCCGCGTCCTGGGTGGCCGGCGAGGCCTGGTCGGGGAAGCCCGGGTAGCCGAGCCAGCGCCACGTCGTCAGCGAGAACTGGTAGGCGCCGAAGTAGCCGTTCCCGGTGTCGGCGCCGTAGTCGTCGCCCGACTCGCACCGGCGCAGGGCGGCCCACACCGTGGCCGAGGGGGCGACGGGGCCCGGTGTCGTCGTGGTGGTCGAGGGCGTCGTCGGCCGCGTGATGGTGCCCACCGCTTGTCGGGGCCCGACGGGCACGGGCGCGGTGGGCGGGGCGTTGGTGGGAGGGGGGCCGTCCGCCGGCCGGCGGGGTGGTGCCGGGGCGGTCGTCGTGGTCGTGGTCGTGGTCGACGGCGTGGCCGCATTGGCGAGCGGGGCGGGCTCGGCCAGGGCGGTGAGCACGCTCGGGACGCCGGGGGCGGCGGCGAGGCGTTCGTCGCCGAGGCGGACCATGGCCTTCCCGGCGGTCGTGCCCAGGGCTGCGGCCGGCCGGCCGTGGTGGGCGACCAGGCCGGCAACGGCCAGGACGGGGAGGAACGACAGGGTGAAGCGGTGGGTGCGCATGCGCCTCCTCGGGGCAGTCGAAGCGCCGGAGCGACCGGGGCGGACCGGCGCCGGGCTTCTCGGACGGCTCAGGGGACACGGGCGTCCGTCGGGGGTGCATGCGACTCGCAGGCCACGACCGGGGAGGGTGCGGGGCCCTGGACGACGGGTCCGAACGAGGTGCAGACGTGACGACCCAGATCAGCTCGTCGAGCGGCAGCTCCTCGGGGGGACCTGCAGGTGGGCAGCGCGTCGGGTCATAGCGCCCGTGCCGTCCCTCGATCGGGCGGCCCCCGGCGTCGGGGGCCCGTGCCCACCGCACCGCGGCGAGGGGCACAGACCGGAACTGTGCCGGGGAGACCCGGCGACGAAGCGACCTCCGGGCCGCTCCTCCGGTCCCGACCGGTCGGGCCGGTCGAGCACCGAAACCCTAGGACGGAACTCACACGCGTGCAACCCTCGCGCGCATAGCGGTGCTCCAACGGCGCTGCGCGTCGACAGGTCGCTACCCCGGAGCGTGCCCGGACGGCCCTGGGCCGATGCCGGGCTCGGGTGGGGTCGATCAGGGCTCGAGAGCGACCAGCGCCTTGGCGAGGGTCTCGGCAGCGGCGGGGCCGGTGTCTTCGCGGATGCCAGCCAACGCCGTCAGGGTCGCCCACCCGTCCGCCAAGGCGGCGGCATCCGAGCCCGGGTCGAGCTCGCCTCGCTCGGCGTCTGGGTCGGCACCGTCCCCGCCGCGGAGCACGAGGCTGATGACCCCGCCCGTCCGGTCGAGCGTGGCGGCATCGGCCGGGTGGCCGCCGGCGTCGCGCCGGGCCGCACGGATGAGACCCGTGCTCCCGAGGCCGGCGTGGCGCACGCCATGCAGCGCGCCGGGCGCCACGGCAGGCACGTTCAGGTTGAGCACCGTCGAGGGCTCGGCGACGGCGAGGACGGGTACGGTGCGCACCGCCAGGCCGACCGGGGTCTCCCACGGGACGGGGTCGGGGCCCCAGGCGATGCTCACGGCCAGCGCACGGAGCCCGAACTGGGAAGCGGTCAGCGCCGCGCCGACGGTCCCGGAGTGGAGGGCCGACCGCCCGGCGTTGACGCCGTGGTTGACCCCCGAGACGACGAGGTCCGGCCGGGGGCCGAACCCGCCGATGCAGGCGAGGATGACGGCTAGGGCCGGTGGGCCGTCGATGCCGAAGGTGGCGACGCCCTCGAGCCCACGGACCTCGACCGCCTCGTAGGGGATCACCTCGCGCTCGTAGACCGCGCCGACTGCCGCCCCGGCGCCACTGTGGTCGGCGAGCGGTGCGACGACGACCACGTCGCCCACCGCCGCGTCGGCGAGCCCCCGGGCGAGCGCGGCGATGCCTGGTGCGAACACGCCGTCGTCGTTGGTCACCAGGATGCGCACTGCGAGCCCCGATCGGCCGACCCCGGAGCAGGGTGGCGCCGTCGCCTACCATACCGGTGGCCGATCGGCCGGGAGCTCCCGGCGCCCGATGCGGGCGGCCCCGTGACCCCGGCGCCAGCGCCGTCGTCTGCGAGCCGGCGAGCCGCGTCGGCGGCGCGACGACGCGTGCCGCCGGGGACGCACGGACGGACAGGGGGCGCTCCGGCGGCGACGAGCCGGCAGGAGCCAGGGAGGACGAGCGACGACGATGACTCCACGACCGAACGACGACAGGCGCCCCGCCGAGACGACGGCGGCAACCGGTGACCAGTGGGTCATCGGCCACGGCCACCAGCGTGCCGTGGTGACCGAGGTGGGCGCGACGCTTCGGTCGTACTCGGTGGGCGACCGCCCCGTGCTCGACGGCTTCGGTCCCGAGGAGTGGAGCCACGGTGGTCGCGGCCAGGTCCTCGCCCCGTGGCCGAACCGGCTGGGCGACGGGCGCTACGAATTCGACGGCCGGCAGGCGCAGGCCGCTCTCGACGAGCCCGAGCGGGGCAACGCGATCCACGGGCTGGTGCGCTGGATGCCCTTCACCATGACGGGGCGGGCGCAGAACCGGGTGACGCTGGCGTGCGTCCTGCACCCGTGCCCGGGCTACCCCTTTGCCCTCGGCCTCTCGGTCGAGTACCGGCTGGGGCGCGAAGGCCTGGTCGTGACGGCGGACGCCGAGAACCTCGGGCCCGGACCACTGCCCTTCGGGCTCGGGTTCCACCCCTACCTCACCGTCGGGACGGCGACCGTCGACGCCGTGCGGCTCAGCGTGCCCGCTCGTCGCCGGCTCGTCGCCGACGAGCGAGGCCTGCCGACAGGGTCGGCCGACGTGGCGGGCACCGAGCTCGACTTCGCCGGTGGTCGCCTGGTCGGCCCGACCCGCCTCGACACGGCGTTCACCGACCTCGTGCGCGACGGGGACGGCAGGGCCCGGGTCGAGCTCGACCCCCCCGGTGACGGCGGTGGGGTGACGTTGTGGATGGACGAGCGGTTCGGCTACGTGATGGTGTACACGGGCGACACGCTCCCGGCGGGGGAGCGGCGCCGAGCCATCGCTGTCGAGCCCATGACGTGCCCGCCGGACGCCTTGCGCTCAGGGGAGGCGGTCGTCGAGCTCCGCCCAGGGGCCCGATGGACGGCGTCGTGGGGGATCGTGCCGCGCTGAGCCGACCGGGGCGGCCCCAGCCGCCGGCGTCAGGAGGCGCGTGCCCGGACCAGACCGGCGGCGGCGTCGGGCTTGAGCGGGCGCGCGAACAGGTAGCCCTGGGCGAACCGGCAGCCGAGCGACACCAGCCGGTCGCACTGGTCCTGGCGCTCGATCCCCTCGGCAACGACGGTCAGGTCGAAGGCGTCGGCCAAGGTGACCACGGCCTCGACGACCGAGTCGTACCGGCTGCCCAGGCCGTCGACGAAGGCCTTGTCGATCTTGACCACGTCGACGGGTAGGCGCGACAGCGAGAAGAGCGACGAGAACCCGGTGCCGAAGTCGTCGATGGCCAGGCGGACGCCCAGCCCCTTCAGCGCTTCGAGCCGGCGCAGCGCGGCACGGAAGTCGCGGATGAAGACGCTCTCGGTGATCTCGAGGACGAGGAGCTCGGGCGGGATGCCCGTCTGCTCGAGGGCGTCGCGGACCTCGCCCACGAAGTGGTCGTGCTCGAGCTGCCGGTTGGACACGTTGACGCTCATCGACACGACGGGCAACCCGGCCGCCCGCCAGGCGGCCAGCTGTGCGCAGCTGCGGTGGAGGACCCAACGTCCGACTTCGACGATGAGCCCGCTCTCCTCGGCGATGGGCACGAACTCGAGGGGTGGCACGGCGCCGCGCTCGGGGTGGTCCCAGCGCAAGAGCGCCTCGACGCCCACGGGCCGGCCGTCGGGCACCGACACCACGGGCTGGTAGACGAGGCGGAGCTCGTCGCGCTGGAGGGCGAGGTGCAGTTCGGCACCAGTGGCCACCCGGGCAGCGGCGGCGAGGGTCAGCGAGTGGTCGAAGAGCTCGATGCGGTCGCGGCCGTCCTGCTTCGCCTGGTTGACCGCAGCATCGGTGTTGCGCAGCAGGACGTCGGCGGAGTCGCCCGGGCTCCCGACAGCCACCCCGATGCTGGCGGTCACGTAGCACTCGGTCCCGTCGACGGGGAAGGGACGCTCGAAGAGCGTCGCCAGGCGTCGGGCGAACGCCTCGGCCTCGCCCCCGCCCGTCACGCCCTCGACGAGGAAGCCGAACTCGTCGCCACCGACACGGGCGACGAAGTGCCCCTCGGCCGCGCGCACCAGACGCTCGGCGACGGCCACGACCAGCTGGTCGCCGACGGAGTGGCCCCTGCTGTCGTTCAGGTACTTGAAGTGGTCGAGGTCGAGGAAGAGGAGCGCGACGGGAGGGTCGACGCTGAGCCGCTGGTCGAGGGTGCTGGTGAGGCGCTGGCGGAAGTGGACCCGGTTGGGCAGGCCCGTCAGGGGGTCGTGGGTCGCCTGGTGGGCCAAGCGGCGCTCGAACTCGCGTCGCTCGGTCACGTCTCGGATGGCCGCCGAGATGACCGGGCCGTCGGGAGTGGCGAGCGACGAGAACGTGATCTCGATGGGGAACTCGACGCCGTCGCGCCGCAACCCGAACGCCGACCGGTCGATGCCGACGGTCCGGGTGCCGCCGCGCTCGAGCCAGTCGTCGACCTCGGCGATGAGCATCTCGACGATGCGGGCGGGCACGAGCTCGCGCGCCGAGCGTCCCATGAGCTCGCTTGCCGTGTAGCCGAAGAGCCTCTCTGCGGCGTGGCTCACCTGCAGGATCTTGCCCTCGGCCGAGTCGAAGACGACGACCGCGTCGGGGGCCGCGTCGAGGAGCTGCCGGTAGCGCTCGGCGTCACGCCGCCGCCGCTCGAGGAGGTGGGCGTTCTCGAGGGCGTGCCCCGCCTGTGCGCACAGCAGCTCGAACGCGGCGAGCTCGTCCGGCTGGACCGGACGGCGCGTCCGAGAGCCGGCCTCGAGCACGGCGGCGAGCTCGCCGTCGGTCCACACGGGGCCGGCGACGACCGTTGGGTACCCGGCCTCGGCGACCTCGGCTCGGGGGGGCGTGAACGGCGAGCAGGCGTCGACCACGACGACGCGGCGATCGCGGAGGACCCGGGCGACCACGCCGCGGTCGGCGGGGTGGCTCCCCGCTGTGTGGGCATCGGGGAGGTTGCGTGCCGCCAGCACGCGGTAGGTGTTGCCGCCGGGGTCGAGGACGCAGATGCCCACCGACTCGAAGTCGAGGACCTCCAGCGCGTCGACCACGGCCTCGAGGACGCCGTCGCTGTCGAGCACGTCGATCTTGCGGACCACGCGGGCGACCCGGCGCCACAGCTCCACGCGTCGCTCGGCGGCGCGTTGCTCGGCCGACTGGCGGGCGAAGTGGCGGCCGAGCTCGTGGCTCACCGTTCCGACGGCCAGGCCGGCCGAGGCCATCATGCCGGCGCGGAACGTCAAGGTGGCGGCGTCCAGCTGTCCCGGCGTCGTCGCGGCGACGGTCACCAGATAGCCGCCGATCGACGCGGCGTTGAGCGCGACCTGCAGCCCGAGCGGATAGGTGGCGCCGGACAGGAAGACTGCGCAGACGACGAGGACGACGTAGAGCTCGGAGGTGCTGCTGCCGGTCAGGACGACCCCCACGTCGACGAGACCGACCATGACGAGCACCCAGCACGCCAGCACCGGCGCGCTCCAGCGCGACCGGACGATCGTCCGCCACGGCAGGACGGCGGCGATCGCGGTGAGAGCGGCGGCCACGCCGATCAGGACCGCCGTGCCGCCCCGGTTGTCGATCCGGGAGCCGCCCGGCAAGAAGACGTAGAGGGCGAGGACGGCGAGGATGACGAAGGACGCCCACACCCCGGCGCGCACGGTCCGCAGCCGGTACCGGACGACCGGGTCGTCGGGGGCCAGCGGGGCGTGGGTGCTGTCGGTGGACGGCCCGCCGGCCCGCGCCAGATCGGGCCCGCCGTCACTCGGAGCGATGCCCGGCGGGGAGCCGAGCCCGATCGCCGGCGGTGGTGGTGCCGGTAGGTGGACCGGGAGGCCGGTGACGAGGACGTCCGGCCGGGCGAGCCCGTCGGGGGCCCCGGGGGCGCCGACCCGAGGCTCTGCGACGATCTGCTCGCTGTCGTCGGTCATCGGTCCCCCCCGTCAGCACATGCCCCGTCCGTTCCCGGGTGCGAGTCGGGTGCGTTCCTTCGGTTGTACCACGCTTCGTAGTGGCCTGACCAGGCTTGTCGGCGAATTGTGGTCACGCGCCGTGGCCATTTCCGGCGCGGTGACCCCGGCCTCAGTCACCCACGACCCCGGCCTCAGGCACCCACGTCGACGTCGAGCGAGCGGCCGATCGTCCCGGCGACCACGAGCCCGACGCGCGCGCCGTCCCTGGTCCACTCGCCTGCCACGAAGCCGGCCCCGGCCAGTTCGGTGTCGAAGGGCTCGGCGAAGGACGCCGCGACCGGTGCGGGCAGGTAACCGGCGCGGGCGCCCGTCGCCGACACGACCGCGAGTGCCGTCGCCCGGTGGGGACCGCCCGCCTCGTGGCGGATCGTGACCGGGCAGAGGATGCCGAACTCGTTGCTGCGCACGGCCTCGAGGTGGCGCGCCACGCCGGCGACCCGGCAGAGGAAGAACCCCGGCACCGACTGCCCGCCGTCATCCGGGAGCAGCTCGGTGGTACAGGCCCGGTCGGCGAAGACGTGGACGCGCCGGCGTTCGAGCGTGTCGACCTGCTCGACGGAGTCATCGGCCACGGCGACGTGCAGGGTGACGCGGTCGAGCGGCACCCGGTCCCGTTGCGGCGACGACCGCCGGCCCCGTCCGAACACGGCCACCACCTTCGCCAGCCGGCCCCTGGCCTGGGGATTCATGCCTTCGTGGTGGTGCGCCCCCCGGGATTCGAACCCGGAACCTGCGGATTAAGAGTCCGTTGCTCTGCCGTTGAGCTAGAGGCGCCTGCGCATCATAGACGGCAGGGTGCCGTCGTCGGAGGTGCCGCGAGCA
>JAJZJT010000120.1 GCA_021809995.1 Actinomycetes bacterium | reverse complement strand
CAGTATTTCTATCCCGACGGCGTCCATCTCGACCCGCAGGGCGCCCAGTACTACGCCTCGCTACTCGTCCACGCCCTCGAAGCGCCGCTCCCGGCGTCTCCAGCCACTGGCCGCGCCGGCCATGCTTGAGACGTGCTTGAGACGTGCTTGAGACGTGGTAGAGACGTGGTCGAGACGACTCGTGCCCATCGATGCGACTGACGCCAGCTGAACGAGACCGACTCCTCGTGTTCGCCGCCGCCGAGCTGGCGAGGGCACGACGGGCCCGAGGGCTCCTGCTCAACGCTCCCGAAGCCACTGCCCTCATCGCGGATACGGTCGCCGAAGCCGCCCGGGACGGCCTCAGACTCGCCGGCGCCGTCGAACGAGGGCGGCGCGTCCTTGGACCCGGCGACGTCCTCGACGGGGTCGTGGAGCTGGTCGACGAGGTCTGCGTGGAGGCGACCTTCGACGACGGGACGCGCCTGGTCGTGGTGAGCGACCCGTTCTGCGCGGCGAGACCGTCGCGGAGCTCTCGTCGCGATGACGGCCGTCTCGAAGATCGTCTCGCACCGGGAGAGGTGCTGGAGGCAGCGCACGAGGCCGAGCGCCGGGTCGACGCCGTCGTCGAGGTCACGAACGAGAGCCGCGTCCCCATCAGCGTCTCGAGCCACTTCCACTTCTTCGAGGCGAACCCGCGGCTTCGGTTCTCCAGGGCCGCCGCCTACGGCCGCCACCTGGCGGTCGAGGCTGGGACCACCGTCCGCTTCGACCCGGGCGCCACCGTCAGCGTCGAGCTCGCGGACATCCAGGGCGCGAGGGTGGCCTACGGGTTCGCCGGGCTGGTCGACGGTCCTCTGGACGCGCCTGGTGCGAAGGAGCGGGCCCTCGAGAGAGCCCGGATCTGCGGCTACCTCGATCTCGACGAATGAGCCCCGCCCGTCACGCCGTGTACGGCCCGAGCACGGGCGACCTGGTGCACCTGGGCGACACCGGCCTGCTCCTGCGCGTCGAGTCGGACGCCGAGAAGCGAGGCGACGAGCTTCTCGTCGGGTTCGCGAAGACCGCCCGCGACGGCATCCACCTGAAGGCTGCCTCGATAGCCGACACCTGCGACCTCGTGATCTCCAACGTGGTGCTGCTCGACCCGGTGCTGGGCTGCCACAAGGCGAGCATCGGAGTACGCGAGGGGCGGATCGCGGGAATCGGACGCGCAGGCAACCCCGACACGATGGACGGCGTCGAGGTCGTCGTGGGGACCGGCACCTCGATCGTCTCGGGGACCGGGCTCATCGCCACCCCGGGGGCGATCGACACCCACGTCCATCTGCTGTCGCCGAGGGTCATGGAAGCGTCCCTGTCCTCGGGCGTGACGACCATCATCGGCCAGGAGTTCGGACCGGTATGGGGCGTGGGGATCAACTCCCCCTGGGCTCTCTCGCACGTCTTCTCAGCGTTCGACGCCTGGCCGGTCAACATCGGCTTCTTGGCACGCGGGTCGTCCTCGCACCCCGCGCCGTTGGTGGAGGCCCTCGAAGAAGGGGGTGCCTGCGGGTTCAAGGTCCACGAGGACCTGGGGGCCCACCGCCGATCGATCGACACCGCCCTCACGGTGGCCGAGGAGTACGACGTGCAGGTCGCGTTGCACTCCGACGGCCTCAACGAGGGGATGAGCGTCGAGGACACCATCGCCGCATTGGAGGGCCGGACCGTCCACGCGTTCCACGTCGAAGGGTGCGGCGGGGGGCACTCGCCTGACGTGCTGCGGCTCGCGGGGCTCCCGAACGTGATCGCCTCGTCGACCAACCCCACCCTCCCCTACGCCCGGGATGCGCTGGCCGAGGCGTTCGACATGATCTGTGCCGCCCACGGATTGCGCAAGGACGTCGACTCCGACGTCCGCATCGCCCGGGACCGCGTCCGCGCGACGACGATGGGCGCCGAGGACGTGCTGCACGATCTCGGGCTCATCGCCATCACGTCGTCCGACGCCCAGGGCATGGGCCGTGCCGGCGAGACGTTCCGGCGCACCTTCGCCATGGCGGCGAAGATGAAGCGCGAGCGAGGACCCCTCGTCGCCGACGAGCGCGACGACAACGAGAGGATCCTGCGCTACCTGGCGAAGCTGACCATCAACCCGGCGATCGCCCATGGGCTGAGCCACGAGGTCGGCTCGGTCACGGTGGGCAAGCTTGCCGACATCGTGCTGTGGGACCCGCGGTACTTCGGGGCCAAGCCGTCGCTCGTCCTGAAAGCCGGGTTCCCCGCCTGGGGGGCGACTGGAGACCCCAATGCCAGCATCGAGTCGTCGCAGCCTCTCGTGATCGGGCCCCAGTTCGGGGCGATGGGCGCCGCCGCTGCAGAGATCTCGGTGGCGTTCGTCTCCCGGTCCGGGCTCGAAGGCCCGACGTCCGCCTTTCCCACCAGGCGCCGGCGCGTCGCCGTCACGCAGTGCCGCGGCATCGGCCCGGCGTCCATGTGCCGCAATGCCGAGGTCGGCACGGTCGAGGTGGATCCGGCGACGAGCGAGGTGCGGCTCGACGGGCAGGCGCTCTCGTCCGAACCTGTCGACCAGGTGTGCCTCTCACGCCTCTACTTCCTCTGACATCCGTGGGTCCGTCCTCTGGGTCCGTCCTCTGGGTCCGTCCTCTGGATCCGTCCTCTGGGTCCGCCCTCTGGGTCCTCCGACCCGCTCGAGCGGGCTCCGGCACACTGGCGGCTAGCCTCCGAACGGAAGGCTGTACGTCGAGGAGGTTCCATGCCGTCCCCCCAGCCGTCCGCGACGAGGGACCGTCGCCCCCGAGCGCTCGTGCCCCCCGTCCCCGACGACCCCGCCGGACGCGATCTGCTCGCCCGCTTCTACCGCGCGCTCGGCGACCCCACTCGCCTGGCCCTCCTTGCCTTCTGCACCGGGGGCGAGCGGACGGGCAGCGAGTGCGTCGCCCACGCCGGGCTCTCCCAAGGGCGCGTCTCGGCGCACCTGGGTTGCCTCGTCGATTGCGGTCTCCTCGAGGTCAGGCGAGAGGGCCGCTTCGCCTACTACCAGGTGACCGACCCCCGCGTCGCCGAGCTGGTCGGTCTCGGCGCAGCGATGGTCGCCGACCACGCTGCAGGAGTCGCAGCGTGCACGAGGGTCGCGCCGGCGCAATAGGCGACCGGCGGCTGGCCGAGGTAGGCGTCGTTCTCGACCTCGGCGCCGCTCGCCGACGACGCGCGGTCCGCCCCCTCACGCCGCGCAGCACGAGAGCTTCCCCACGTCGCGGGTGAAGGTCTGGGCAGCGAGCTTGAGGCCCTCTGCCATGGTCAGGTACGGGTGGAAGGTGGCAGCCAGCTCGGCGGTGGTGATGCCGTGGCGGATGGCGAGCACCGCCGCCTGGATCACGTCGCCCGCCCCCTCGGCGAGGACCGACGCGCCCAGCAGCCGTCCGGTGCCGGCTTCTGCGACGAGCTTGACGAGACCGGCGGTGTCGTGGTTGACGAGGGCCCGGGGGACTGCAGAGAGAGGGAGGACCGAGGTTGCCACCTCGTAGCCCGCAGCGGCGGCCTGCGCCTCGGTGAGGCCGGCTGCTGCGATCTGCGGCGCGGTGAAGGTCACCCGGGGAAGCCCCGTGAAGTCCACGCTGCGCCCCGCGCCGAAGAGCGCGTTTTCGACCGCGAGCGCGCCCTCGTAGGCCGAGACGTAGACGAACTGGGGCGCCCCGGTCACGTCCCCTGCACCGAAGATCCGCGGGTTCGTGGTGCGCAGCTCCTCGTCGACCACGACCGCCCCGCGCCCGTCGGCCTCGACGCCGGCGGCTTCGAGGCCGAGCCCCTCGGTGTTGGGCCGCCTGCCGGTCGCCACGAGGACCTCGTCGCAGACGAGGTCGAGCTCGCGCCCCCCCACCTGCACGCGGACTTCGACGCGGTCTTCGCTCCGCCGCACGCCGAGCACCTGGGCGCCGGTGTGGATGGCGGCCCCCTGGGAGCCGAGCACCGACGCCAGGGCCTCTGAGACCTCGGGCTCTTCGAAGGGGGCGATCCGCTCTGCCACGTCGACGAAGGTGACCTCGGTGCCCAGGTGCACGAAGAACTGGCCGAGCTCGAGTCCGATGGCGTTCGCACCGATCACGACGAGGCGCCTGGGAACCTCGGACAGCTCGAGCGCGCTCTCAGAGGTGAGGTAGCCCGCCTCGGCGAGCCCCGGGATGGGGGGCGCCGCAGGCGAGGCACCCGTCGCCACCAGGTAGACCCGGGCCCGGATGCTGCGGCCGTCGACCTCGAGCACCTCGGGGCCGCTGAAGCGGCCGTGGCCCGGGATCACCGTGAAGCCGTAGTCATAGACGAGGTCGGCGTACTTCATCTGGCGCAGCTGTTCGACCAGCTCGTCCTTCTGGGCGACCAGGGCCCGAAGGTCGACCGGCCCCGAGCTCGTCGCGAGCCCCGCGAAGGGGTGGTGCCCGGCCGCCCAGGCGAGCTCGCCTGCGCGAAGCAGCGCCTTCGACGGCACGCAGCCGACGTTCACACACGTCCCCCCGAGGGTGCCGTGCTCGACCAATGCAACGCGGTAGCCGGCCTCGGTGGCCTTGATCGCCGCGGCGAAGGCGGCCGAGCCGGCGCCCACGACGACCAGGTCGTAGTCGACACGTCCGTCCGCGGCCTCCGTGGCACGTCCCGTGCCGAGGAGGCGCAGGGACCCGGGCCGGTAGCCGGCACCTTCGACCGCGGCCCGCACGGCGTCCCCGGCGAGCCCTTCGGGCCATGAGAAGCGCGCCTCGCCGGCTCGCCAGGTGACCGCGACGTCCTCGGCGCCCGCACCCTTCAAGGCGGCGGTCACGTGGCGGGCGCAGTCGTCGCAGGTCATGCCCCCCACCTCGAGGACGGCCGGTCGAGCGCTCGTGTCCATTGGCTGGCTCCTTGCCCTGTCGCGCAGGTTACATTCCTTCAACCCGATATACGCATCGGTTGATTCCCGAGCGTACGCGCGTTGAGGGCCTTCGACCCTGGCCGGCACCGCGACGCGGGTGCGACACTCGGTCAATGGACGCTGGCGCCAGTCCAGCCGTGGTCAGGAATGGCGAGCACGCAGACCACGTCGGCGCCGCTGGCCTGACCGGGGCGGATGCCGCAGAGCGCCTTGCCCGCTTCGGGCCCAACGCCCTCGCCGCCGAGCGCCGCCACCTGGTGCGCAAGCTCGCGTCCAAGCTGACCGGCCCGGTGCCGTACCTGCTGGAGGCGGCCATCGTCCTCGAGCTGGCGGCCGGCAAGGTGACCGAGGCGATCATCGTCGCAGCGCTGGTCGTCTTCAACGGGGTGCTCAGCTTCGTCCAGGAGGGCCGCGCGGCCAACGCCCTCGCTCTCTTGCGCAGCCGGCTGGCCGTCCGTGCCCGGGTCCGGCGCGACGGCCGCTGGCAGCTGGTCGACGCCGAGCAGCTGGTCCCCGGCGACCTCGTCCACGTCAGGGTCGGCGACATCGTCCCTGCCGACATCGCCGTCACCGAGGGGACGGTGTCGGTCGACCAGTCGGTGCTCACCGGCGAGTCCGCGGACGTCGACGTCTCCTCTGGAGGCACCTGCTACTCGGGGTCGATCGTGCACCGTGGCGAGGCGACCGGCGAGGTGACCGCGACCGGGTCCCACACCTACTTCGGGCACACCGCCGAGCTGGTCCGCACCGCCAAGACGGCAAGCCACCTCGAAGAGACGATCTTCAAGATCGTCTGGGCGCTGCTCGCGCTGGACGGCGCGCTCGTCGTGGCGGTCATCGCCTACGGGATCGTCACCCGCTTGCCGACGAGCGAGCTGCTCCCCTTCGTGCTGATCCTCGTGGTCGCGACCGTCCCCGTGGCGCTCCCCGCCACCTTCACCCTCGCCACCTCGGTCGGCGCGCTCGAGCTGGTCCGAGCCGGCGTGCTCGTCACCCACCTCTCCGCGATCGAAGAGGCGGCCGCGATGGACCTCCTTTGCACGGACAAGACCGGCACCATCACCGAGAACCGCCTGACCGTCGTCGCCGTCCACCCCTTCGGCGGGCACGGCGACACCGACGTCCTCTCCCTCGCAGCAGCCGCCTCCGACGAGGCCACCCAGGACCCCATCGACCTCGCAGTGCTCCAGGCCGCCAAGGCTGCAGGAGCGCACGACGCAGGCACGCGCCGCACGTTCGTCCCGTTCGACCCGTCGACCAAGCGCTCCGAGGCCACCGTCGACGCCGGCGGCCACGAGGTGCAGGTGATGAAGGGCACCCCCTCGGTCGTCGCCGCGCTCAGCCAGGCACCTCCGTCCGACGTCGCACACGACGTGACGTCCCTCGCCGCGAGCGGCGCCCGGGTGCTCGCCGTGGCGGCAGGTGCCACGACGACAGACGACGGGGGGCTCCAGCTGGCCGGCCTCGTCGCCCTCGGCGATCCGGTCCGCTCCGACTCCGCGGCCCTCGTGGCACACCTCGGCGACCTCGGAGTCCGGGTGGTGATGGTGACCGGCGACGCGGCGCCGACCGCGCTCGCCGTCGCCCGAGATGTCGGGATCGGCGAGCGCGTGGGCTCGGTGGACGACCTTCGGGCGCAGCCGGACGCCGACATCGACTTCGACGTGATGGCCGGCGTCCTCCCCGCCGACAAGCTGGCGCTCATCGAGCGCGCGCAGCACGCGGGGCACGTGGTCGGGATGACCGGCGACGGCGTCAACGACGCGCCCGCGCTGAAGCGGGCAGAGGTGGGCATCGCCGTGTCGACGGCGACCGACGTCGCCAAGAGCGCGGCCAGCCTCGTCCTCACCGACGAAGGGCTCGCCAACGTGGTCGCGGCCGTCGAGACCGGCCGGCGCGTCTACCAGCGGATGCTCACCTACACCTTGAACAAGATCGCCAAGACGTTCCAGGTGTCGTTGTTCCTCGGGTTGGGGCTCCTTGCGACGGGAGCCTTCGTCACGACCCCGCGCCTGGTGCTCCTGCTCCTGTTCGCCAACGACTTCGTCACCATGTCGCTCGCCACCGACCGCGTCGGGTACTCCTCCCGACCCGACCGCTGGCAGGTCCCCGCGCTCTCGTTCGCCGCCCTCGGGGTCGCGGTCCCCTGGCTCGCCTTCGCCTTCGCCACCTACCTCGTCGGGCGCGACATGCTCGGTCTGGGGCTCGCCGCCACCCAGACGCTCGTCTTCGTGATGCTGGTCGCGACCGGCCAGGCCACCATCTACCTCGTCCGGGAGCGCCGCCACATGTGGGCCTCTCGCCCGAGCTGGTGGATGCTGGGCGCCACCGTCGCCGACCTCGTCGTCGTCACGGTCCTCGCCGCCCGGGGGATCCTGATGGCCTCCGTCCCGCTGGTCGACGTCGGCGTGCTCCTCGGCTCGGTGCTCGTCGCCACCGTCGCCCTCGACCTCCTCAAGGCCCCCCTCCTCGCCTCCATCCGCTCGGACACCGCGCCGGTGAGGGGGACGGCGGTGAGGGGGACGGCGTGAGCACCGGCCCGGGTCGATCGAGGGCGCCGTGGCGGCGGGTGTTCGGCCTGGACCTCGTGCTGCTCCACGCCCCCTCGGTGTGGGACTTCCGCAAGGAGGTGATCCTCCAGGGGCCACTGGCAGACGTGATCCCCTCCACCGACGAGTTCGAGATGTACCCGATCGGCCTCACCTCCATCGCGGCCTACCTGGAGCAGAACCACTACAACACGCGCCTCGTCAACCTCGCCTACCGGATGCTGCGCGACCCCCGCTTCGACGTGGCCCGGCACCTGGCCGGGCTCGACGCCCCGGTGTTCGGCATCGACCTGCACTGGCTCCCCCACGCCCACGGTGCGCTCGGCGTCGCCGAGCTGGTGAAACAGGTGCACCCCGAGTCCAAGGTGCTGATCGGCGGCCTGTCGGCCACCTGGTTCCACGAGGAGGTGATCGCCAACCCGGCCGTGGACTTCGTGCTGCGCGGGGACTCGACCGAGGAGCCCTGCCGCCAGCTGCTCGCCGCTCTTCGAGACGGCACGCCGCTCGAGGCGGTGGAGAACCTGACCTGGAAGCGCCCGCGCGGTCATGTGGTCGTCAACCCGCTCAGCTTCGTGCCGGCCGACCTCGACTGGATCGACGTCCCGGCCTACGACTTCATGACCCACGCGGTGTTCAAGTACCGCAGCCTGGCCGACTTCCTGCCCTACCTCGAGTGGCTGCGCTACCCCTCGACGATGCTGCTCAACTCGCGGGGCTGCACCTACGACTGCGCCATCTGCGGCGGGTCGCGTACGGGCTACCGAGTCGTCGCCGGGCGCACCACGGCGGCGATGCGCAGCCCCGAGAAGCTGGTCGCCGA
>JAJZJT010000119.1 GCA_021809995.1 Actinomycetes bacterium | reverse complement strand
TAATTATAATTTAGCGGCTGCCGACCTCCCCGACGGGTGGGAGGACGACGTCACGGTCATCTGCGACACCATCCTCCCCCGGCTCGACGAGTACGACGAGCTCCTCACCGGCCAGCCCGTCTTCAGGCAGCGCACCGAGGGCATCGGGAAGATCACGGCCGACGAGGCCCTCGCCCTCGGGACGACGGGACCGATCCTGCGCTCGACCGGCATCCCCTGGGACCTTCGCCGCTCGATGCCGTACCTGCGCTACGACGAGGTCGACTTCGACGTCATCGTCGGCACCTACGGCGACAACTTCGACCGGTACTCGGTACGGCTCAACGAGACGCGCGAGGCCATCCGCATCATCCGCCAGGTGGTCGAGCGCATGCCCGCCGGCGACTACCGGGTGCAGGACAAGAAGGTCACGCCGCCTCCCCGCGCCCGCATCGACGAGTCCATGGAGGCCCTGATCCACCACTTCAAGGTGTTCACGGAAGGCTTCAAGGTCCCCGAGGGAGAGACCTACACGGCCATCGAGTCGCCCCGGGGCGAGCTCGGCTGCTACCTCGTCTCCGACGGCTCGTCCAAGCCCTGGCGGATGCACATCCGCGGGCCGAGCTTCGTCAACCTCCAGACCCTTCCCGTCATGATGCGGGGCGGCCTGGTCGCCGACGCCGTGGCCGTGTGCTCGTCCGTCGACCCGGTGATGGGTGAGGTGGACCGGTGACCGGCGCCCGCCCGTCGCACTTCTCGCCCGAGCTCGCAGAGCGCGCCCGCGAGCTGGTCGCCCTCTACCCCGAGCCCCGTTCGGCGCTCATCCCCCTCTGCCACCTCGCCCAGGAGCAGGACGGCTACCTGACGGCCGAGGCGATGGAGGAGGTCGCCGCGCTCGTCGGGGTCACCCCCGCCGAGGTCCTGGGGACGGCCTCGTTCTACGACATGCTCCACACCGAACCGGTGGGCCGCTACGTCGTGGCCATCTGCACGAACATCGCCTGCATGCTGGGTGGCGCCCTCGAGCTGCTCGAGCACGCGGAGGCACACCTCCAAGTCGGCGTGGGCGGGACGACGGCCGACGGCCTCTTCACCCTCGAGGAGGCCGAGTGCCTGGCCGACTGCGACCGGACGCCGTGCGTGCAGGTCAACCACCGCTTCGTCGGGGCCCAGACGCCCGAGAGCTTCGAGCGGCTGGTCGCCGAGCTGCGTGCCGGAGGTCGCGTCGAGGAGATCCCGCCGCACGGGACCCTCGTCCGCGTGCGTCGGACGATCGGCCTGGCTGCCGACCCGGCTGCCGTGGCCGCCGAGCGCGCCGCCGAGGCCGAGGCCCGCGCCGCGCGCGAGGCGGCGTCCGGCGACGGGGGAGGCCGCTGATGGCGATCACCGACGCGCCGAAGATCGTCACGTCGCGCCTCGGCCACCCCGACTCGCACACCCTCGAGCGCTACCTCGCCACGGGTGGCTACGAGGGGCTCCGCAAGGCGCTCACGATGACCCCTGAGGCGGTGGCCGCCGAGGTCGACGCGGCCAGCCTGCTGGGGCGGGGCGGTGCGGGGTTCCCGGCCGGCCGCAAGTGGGCCATGCTCCGCAAGGACCCGGTGACCTACCTCGTCGTCAACGGGGACGAGAGCGAGCCCGCCACGTTCAAGGACCACCTGCTCGTCGAGCGCGACCCGCACCAGCTCGTCGAGGGCGTGGTGATCGCCGCCTACGCGCTGCAGGTGAGCCAGGTGTTCATCTTCATCCGGGGCGAGTTCGCCCTCGGGCTCGAGCGGGTCCAGGGCGCCCTCAACGACGCCTACGCCCACGGCGCGGTCGGCGCCGACATCTTCGGCTCGGGCTTCTCGGTCGACGTGGTCGTCCACCCCGGCGCGGGCGCCTACATCTGCGGGGAGGAGACGGCCCTGCTCGAGTCGCTCGAGGGCAAGCGTGGCTTCCCTCGCATCAAGCCGCCGTTCTTCCCCGCCGCCATCGGCCTCTACGGGCAGCCGACCGTGGTCAACAACGTGGAGACCATGTCGAACCTGCCGTGGATCGTGCGCAACGGCGGTGCCGCGTTCGCCGCCCTCGGTGAGGGCCGCTCGACGGGGACCCGCCTCTTCGCCCTGGCCGGGCACGTCAACAAGCCCGGTGTCTACGAGCTCGAGATGGCGAAGACCACCTTCCGCGACCTCATCTACGCGCCGGTGCTGGGCGGCGGCGTCCGCCACGGGCGCGAGCTGAAGGCGTTCATCCCCGGCGGCGTCTCGGCACCGTGGTTCGGACCCGACCAGGTCGACCTGCCGCTCGGCCAGGACGAGGTCGGCGCGGCCGGGTCGATGCTCGGCTCGGGGTCGGTGGTCGTGATGGACGACCACACCTGCCCGGTCCGGGCGTCCTGGCGCATCACCAAGTTCTTCTCGCGCGAGTCGTGCGGCCAGTGCACGCCGTGCCGTGAGGGGTCGGGCTGGCTCGAGCGCATCATGGAGCGCATCGAGACCGGCAGCGGGCGCGAGGAGGACCTCGACCTGCTGCTCGACGCCTGCGACAACATCGCACCGGGGCTGACGTGGCCGCCGCAGCAGACGACGATCTGCGTGCTCGGGCCGTCGATCCCCTCGTCGATCGGCTCGGCGATCAAGATGTTCCGAGACGAGTTCCTCGTCCACGTGAAGGACGGGGGGTGCCCCTATGCCTGAGCCGGTGACGACAGGCGGCGCCGGCGACCCGTGGGCAGAGGGTGCCGACGCCGCCGAGGAGACGGTCACCTTCACCCTCGACGGCCGCCAGGTCACCGCGCCCAAGGGCGAGATGCTCATCGCCGCCGCCGAGCGGGCCGGCACCTTCATCCCCCGGTTCTGCTACCACCCCCGGATGGAGTCGGTCGGGGTCTGCCGGATGTGCCTGGTGGAGGTCAGCGGGCCGCGGGGGGCGACCCTCCAGCCCAGCTGCTTCATCGAAGTGAGCGACGGCGCCGAAGTGGTCACCGACTCGCCGAAGGTGAAGAAGGCCCAGGACGGTGTCCTCGAGTTCCTGCTCGTCAACCACCCGCTCGACTGCCCGGTGTGCGACAAGGGCGGCGAGTGCCCGCTGCAGGACCAGACCCTGGCCTACGGGCCGGGGGAGACCCGCTTCGTGGAGGAGAAGCGCCACTTCGAGAAGCCCATCGCCATCTCGGAGCTCGTGCTGCTCGACCGGGAGCGGTGCATCCAGTGCAGCCGGTGCACGCGGTTTGCCGCCGAGGTGGCCGGTGAGGCGCTGATCGACTTCGCCGGACGGGGCGAGCTGGTCGAGGTGTCAACGTTCCCCGACCGGCCGTTCGACTCGTACTTCTCGGGCAACACCGTCCAGATCTGCCCGGTGGGCGCGCTCACCGCCAAGCCCTACCGGTTCACCGCCCGGCCATGGGACCTCGACCAGGTCGAGTCGACGTGCACGACGTGCGCGCTCGGCTGCCGGGTCGTCGTCCAGTCGTCGGCCAACCGCGTGACTCGCCTGCTCGGCATCGACTCGGAGCCGGTCAACCACGGGTGGCTGTGCGACAAGGGCCGCTTCGCCTACGAGGCCACGGAGGCCGACGAGCGGATCACCCAGCCGCTCGTCCGCAAGGACGGCGCGCTCGTGCCGGTGTCGTGGCACGAGGCGCTCGACGCGGCGGCCGAGGGACTGGCCGCGCTCCGTCCGGCGGGCGCGACGGCCCCACGTACGGGAGGCGCCGTGGGCGTCATCGGGGGAGCACGCCTCACCAACGAGGGCGCCTACGCCTGGACGAGGCTGGCCAAGGGTGTCCTCGGCACCGACTCGGTCGACGCGCAGCTCGGCGACGGCTTGCCCGCCGAGGTCGTCCTCGGCCTGCCTCGGGCGACGGTCGACGACGTCGCCCGGGCCGACACCGTGCTGCTGCTCACCGGCGACGTCCGCGAGGAGCTCCCCGTCCTGTTCCTGCGTCTCCGGGCGGCCGTGCTCGGCGGCACCACGTCGGTGGTCGAGCTCTCGCCGCAGGCGACCTCGGTCACCCCGTTCGCCGCCGTCTCGCTCCGAGTCGGGCCGGGTGACGCCCCGGCCGCCCTCGAGCGCCTCGTCGGCCGGGCCGGCGACACCGGCGACACGGGCGAGACCGGCGACACCGGCGCAGCAGTCGACGCCGACGCCTGGGTCGAGGCGCGCCGCCTCCTCGGGGCCCGCAAGGTGGCCGTGGTCGTCGGGCGCCCGTCGCTCGCCGAGGACGCCCGTCTCGTCGCCTCGGCGGCGTGCGCGCTGGCCCACGCCCTGCCCGGTGCCCGGTTCCTGCCCGCCCTGCGACGGGGCAACGTGCACGGGGCGCTCGACATGGGGATGGCCCCGGGCCTGCTGCCGGGACGGACCTCCTTGGAGGACGGGCGGGCGTGGTTCGCCGAGGCGTGGGGCGCCGTGCCCGAGCGCCGAGGCCGGGACACGCTGGCCATGCTGGCCTCTGCCGCCGGCGAGGGGACCGAGGACGGGGCGGAACGGGTGCGCGCGCTCCTCGTCGTGGGCGCCGACCCGCTCGCCGACGTGCCCGACCGTCGCCTGGCCCGAGCCGCGTTCGACGCCGCCGAGCTGGTCGTGGTGGTGGCCGGGTCGCGGACCGCTACCACCGAGCGGGCCGACGTCGTCCTGCCGGCCGCCGAGGCCCACGAGCGCCCCGGCACGACCACCAACGTCGAGGGGCGGGTCAGCCGCCTGGGACAGAAGGTGGTCCCCCCGGGCCAGGCCTGGCCCGACTGGATGATCGCCGTCGAACTGGCCGCCCACCTCGGGGCCGACCTCGGCCTCGACTCCCTCTCCGCGGTGTGGGACGAGGTCGAGCGGTTGGCGCCCGCGTACGCCGGGCTGACCCGTGCCGTGCTCGACGCCCCCGGTTCCGCCGACGGCGTCGTCGTCCCGCTCTCGTCCGCGCCGGTCTCGGTCGGTGCCCGACCCCGTCCGCTCCTCGACCCCATCGCCTTCCCCGGCGTCGAGTCGGTCGAGCGCCAGGGCGCGCCGCCCCGCGCCGGGCGGGCGGAGGTGTCCGGCCCCGCCGTTCTCGCCCCGGCCCGCACCGTGTCGCCCGGGAAGCGCTCCGACGCGCCGCCGCCCCCGGTGCTCGGCGCCCCGGTCGCACCCGAGCCTCCGCACGTGGCTCCCACCGACAGCTACTCGCACCGGCTCGTCGCCACCCGGCGGCTCTTCGACCGCGGCGCGGCGGTCGTGGCCTCGCCGGCGCTCGCCGCCCTCGTCGAGCCCGCTCCGGTACGGGTCCACCCCCACGACCTCGACGATCTCGGGCTGGCCTCCGGCGACCGGGCCCGCCTGCGCACGGCCCGCGGCTCGGTCGAGGTCGAGGTGCGCGGCGATCCCGCGCTGCCCCGCAAGGTGGTGGCGACCGAGGTGAACGTGCCGCTCTCGGGTGACGCGGAGGCCGCGGTCGCCGACCTGGTCGACCTCGGAGCGCCCGTGACCGAAGTCCGACTGGAGACGACGTGAGCGCTTCCGCCGCCCTCGCCACAGCGCTGCACCCGCTGCTCGCCGCCGGCGACCCCCTCTACGCCAAGGGCGTGGGGCTCGCCGTCTTCCTGATCGTGCTCATCAAGGTCGTGGTCGTCTTCGCCGCCCTGATGGTCGCCGTCATGCTCATGATCTGGTTCGAGCGCAAGGTCATCTCCGACATGCAGAGCCGGATCGGGCCGAACCGGGCCGGACCCTTCGGGCTCCTCCAGACCCTCGCCGACGGCATCAAGCTCTTCTTCAAGGAGGACCTCCTCCCCGACCGCGCCGACCGGTTCGTCTTCAAGCTGGCTCCCTACCTCACGATCATCCCGGCCTTCCTGGCCTTCGCCGTGGTGCCCATCGGCGGCGAGGTGACCATCGCCCACCACACCTTCGAGCTCCAGCTGGCCGACCCGCCGATGGGGATCCTCTTCCTGCTCGCCATGTCCTCGATCGCCGTCTACGGCATCATGCTGGCCGGCTGGTCCTCGGGGTCGAAGTACCCGCTGCTCGGCTCGGTGCGCGCCTCGGCGCAGATGATCTCCTACGAAGCGGCCCTCGGCATGACCGTCGTCATGGTGGCGCTGATCACCGGGTCGCTCTCGACCCGGTCGATCGTGGTCGCCCAGTCGTTCCACCTGTGGCAGTGGAACGTCTTCCGGCTCGGCGTCGTCCCCTTCCTCATCTTCTTCGTGGCCATCGTGGCCGAGACGAACCGGCCTCCCTTCGACCTCGTCGAGGCGGAGTCGGAGCTGGTCGGCGGGTTCCACACCGAGTACTCGTCGATCCGCTTCGCCCTGTTCTTCCTGGCAGAGTTCATGAACACGATCACCATGTCGGCGATCACCGTCACGCTCTTCTTCGGCGGTCCCGACGGGCCCAAGCCCCACATCCCCCATACCCAGTGGCTGTGGCCGATCCTGTGGTTCCTGGTCAAGACGATCGTCTTCCTCTTCATCTTCGTGTGGCTGCGGGCGGCCCTGCCCCGCCTCCGCTACGACCAGTTGATGGACCTCGGGTGGAAGCGGCTGATCCCGCTGTCGCTCGGCTGGCTGCTCGTCGTCGCCGGCTTCGTCGTGGACGGCTGGTGGGGCGTGGGCCTGTCGGTGGCGGTGGTGCTCTGCGGCGGGCTGATCGCCCGGTCGTTCTCGATCGGTGCGGCCCGCGAGGAGGAGCGGAGCATCCTGCCGCCGGTCGGGCTCCGGGTCTGGGAGCGCGCGGCCGGCGCCGGAACCGACGGGCGGGCCAGGGAGCCCAGGGGAGCGCGAGGGGGTGACGGCTGATGTCCATGCTCGAACCGGAGCGGCAGCGGCAGAACTTCCTGGGCGGGTTCAAGCTCACCCTCGAGCACATCGGGCGGCTGCCCGTCACCCGCCAGTACCCCGAGGAGAAGCGGCCCAAGCAACCGCGCCAGCACGGGCGCCACGTCCTCAACCGGTACGAGGACGGCATGGAGAAGTGCATCGGGTGCGAGCTGTGCGCGGGCGTGTGCCCGGCGGACTGCATCTACGTGCGGGGCCTCGACAACCCGCCCGACCACCCCGTGTCGCCCGGCGAGCGCTACGGCTACGTCTACGAGATCAACTTCCTGCGCTGCATCCACTGCGACATGTGCGTCGAGGCGTGCCCGACCGAGGCGATCACCGAGTCCAAGCTGATGGAGTTCTCCTTCACCAACCGCAACGACGCCATCTACACCAAGCGCGAGCTCCTCGTCGACGACGACGGCCGTCCCCGCCCGCAGCCGTGGGAGGACTGGCGCGAAGGCGACGACCTGCACACCTCGGGGTGGATGCGGGCGACCTCCCCGGCGGGGGCCGCCGCCTTCGAGGGCGAGGTGCAGTGGTCCGGCGAGCTCGGCTACGGGGTGCGCACTCCCGAGGGCGGCCAGAGCGGGCGCCGCGACGACCGGGCGACGGGCACGCTCGCCCTGCGCGACACGCTCGAGCGGCACCTGCGCCCGAGCGACCTGCCAGCGGCGAAGCGGGGCCCGGTCGGTGCGATCGGCCGCCTCCTCGACAAGATCGAGCGGTTCTCGCCGGGCTCCCCCCGGCGCCACCGCGTCCAGCGCGACGCCGACTACGAGGCCGCCCGGGCGGCGGCCGACGCAAGCGGTCGGCTCTCCGTGAGCGGAGCGGGCGACCCGGCGAACGCGGTCACCGGGGCGGGCGGGGTCGAGCCGACCGAGCCCGGGGGGGAGAGGTGATGGGCGCGCTCGTCCCCGCCGTCCTCCTCGCCGTCACCCACGCGTCGCGCATGGACATCGGCGTCTTCGTGGTGGGCGCCGCCATCGTGCTGGCCGGGGCGGTCGGCGTCGTGGTGGCTCGCAACCCCGTGCACGCTGCCTTGATGCTCGTCATGACGCTCTTCGGCGTGGCGGTGCTCTTCGTCCTCCAACGCGCCGACTTCCTGGCCGCCGTGCAGGTGATCGTCTACGCCGGCGCGATCGTGGTCCTCTTCCTCTTCGTCATCATGTTCCTCGGGGTCGACCGCGAGGAGAACCTGGGCTACGAGCCGCTGCGCGGCCAGCGCCCCCTCGCCGTCGGCCTGGTCGCCTTGGCGGCGACCGGGCTCCTCCTCCTCGCCGAGGTGGCCCACTGGACGACGGGCGCGCCCCAGGTGGCCGGCGCCGCCTCGGGGCCGGGTTCGAACGTGGCCAAGCTGGGCCGGTCGGTCTTCACCACCTACCTGTTCCCGTTCGAGGTGACGTCCGCCCTGCTGGTGATCGCCGTGGTCGGCGCCGTGGTGCTCGCCCGGCGACCGGCGGCCGCACCCCCGCCGGAGCCTGCGGAGGCGGCGGATGCCCACGAG
>JAJZJT010000118.1 GCA_021809995.1 Actinomycetes bacterium | reverse complement strand
CTTCGTCGTCGAACGAGACGCAGCCTACCGACGCCCCCGCGCCCGGCCCGCCCGGTCAGCGCGCCGGGCGTCGCTCGCGGGCCTCCCGCGTGGTGATGCCACCGGCGGCCCGCCCCCGGCGCGACCCGGTCCCGTTGCCGGAGCCGGCACGTCGCGGCCGCGCCGTGGTCAGGGCCGAGAGCGACGCCTCCTCGGTGGCGCGGGCGACTCGGCGCAGCAGGGAACGGACGACGACCCGGGCGAGGCGCTCGGTGACCTCGTCCCCTCTGGACGTCAGCGCAGGCGCGAGGGGAGGGCGCAGGCGCCCTCGAACCCGGAGCTGGGTGCGCTCGGGGTCGATGGGCGAGGCGACGAGCTCGACGTCCGCGTGCGACGTCACGCCGTCGCCGCTCGCCGCTTCCCACGACAGGGCGAAGTGCAGGACGTCCTCCGCACCGTCTCCTGCGACCTCACTGCCGTCCGCCGGGACGTGGGGGACGCAGCTGGCCAGGGCGTGCAGCGGCGACCACGCCGTCCCCGACGGATCGAGGCCGGCGCGCAGGGCGTCGGCCTCCTCGTAGGCGCCTTCGATGGCCTGGCCCACGACCTGCTCGCGCTGGATGCACCCGCCCAGCGCGTCGATGCCGGCTTCGACGTGCACCCAGTCGTCGACCTCGACGCTGGTCGGTCCATGCCGATGCGAGTCGGCGACGGGCGAGGCACGTCCGGCCTCGAGGTCGAGGTCGCGCTGGGCGAGGTCGGCGAGCGTGGTGGAGCCGAGCACCTCACGCAGGGCCTCGGTGGCCGTTCGCCACGTCTCGTGCAGCGGGCACACGTCGTCCCACCGGCACGGCCCGTCACCCAGCGCGCACCGCTCGGCCCGGAGCGGCCCTTCGCCCGCCTCGACCACGTCGACGAGGGCGATCTCCTCGGGCGGGCGTGACAGCCGGTACCCCCCGTCCTTGCCCGCCTTGGACGACGCCAGCCCGGCCCGGACCAGCTCGGCGAGGATCTGGGAGGCGAACGTCTGGGGAACGCCCATCTCGGCGACGACCTCGCGGATCTTGCGGGGCTCACCGGTCGGCCACGCCCGGGCCAGGGCGAGAGCGGAGCGGACCACGTAGTCGCCGCGCTTCGACAACGTCATGTTCACGCTGAGAAGTATAGCCCGGGACTTGACGTTGCGGCGAGAATTTTCTACGTTACATATTGACGTATAGCCCTTGACTAATGGTAATCCGGCCGCTCACGAACCCACGGAGGAGCCCATGACCATCACGGCACCCCCCGACCTCTCCCCCGGGTCCGACCGACCCTCGGACCCCTTCGACCCGGTTCCCGTCGCCGTCCACCTGCGTCCACCCCGACGGGCCGGCGCCGAGGAGCGCTTCGCCGCGACCGACCCGCGCAAGGGGTGGGACCTCGCCGCCCATCCCCGGGTGGCACGCGTGCTGCGCAACCGGAAGCTGCAATTCTTCCTGATCCTCCCGAACCAGCTCGTGTTCTGGTTGGTGATCATGCTCGGTCTGCTCGGCACCGTCGTGCCGGGGCTCAACTTCGGGACGGCGATCACCTGGTACATCTGGTTCTGCCTGGTCTTCGTCATGATGGTGGTCGTCGGGCGGGCGTGGTGCGCCATGTGCCCCTTCGGCGGCTTCGCCGAGTGGATCCAGCGCCGGACGTTCTGGCAGCGGACCCAGAAGACCCTCGGGCTCGGGCGGAAGTTCCCCGAGCCGCTCGCCCGCTACGGCCTCCTGCTGTCGGTCGGCTCCTTCCTCCTCCTCACGTGGATCGAGGAGTTCTTCAACATCGCCGGCCCCGGCAACCCGATGGACACGAGCTTCATGGTGCTCGGCATCGTCACCTCGGCCCTCATCTTCTTCCTCGCCTTCGAGCGGCGCTCGTTCTGCCGCTACGTCTGCCCGCTGTCGGCCCTGATCGGCTCGGTCGGTGCGGTCGGCACCGCCGCCGGGTTCCGCACCCGCGACCGCCAGGTCTGCCTCGACTGCAAGACGAAGGACTGCATGCGCGGCGGCGAGGAGGGCTTCGGCTGCCCGTGGTACACGTGGCCCGGCAGTGCCGACTCCAACCTCACCTGCGGCCTGTGCACCGAGTGCTACAAGGCGTGCCCGTCGGACAACATCGGCTTCTACCTGCAGCCGCCGATGACCTCCGTGGTGGCGCCGAGCCGTCGGCGAGCCGACGTCGCCTGGTCCGTCGCCCTGCTGTGGGGCCTCGTCTTCTTCCAGCAGTTCAACGCCACCAACGTCTACGCCTCCCTCGACGGGTGGCTGACCAAGTACACGGGGATCGCCTACCCGAACCCCGTCGACTACCTGGGCATCATCGTCGCCATGGCCGCCGTGTTCGCCGGCATCGCCTGGGTGGCGTCGCGGGCGCTCGTCCGGGACGACCTTCCCACGCCCATGGCGGCGGCCAAGCGGTCGTTCATCGACAAGACGAGCCGGTTCCGGGCGTTCTTCGTGCCCGTCGCCTACGGCGTCATCCCGGTCGTCGGAGCCGACTACTTCGCCCGCCAGCTGCCGAAGTTCTTCAAGCACGCGGCGCGCATCGTGCCGTCGGTCGGCGCGTGGTTCGGGCTCGGTTCGACCCACTCGAGCCTCTACAACACCCGGATCCTGTCGAACCCCTCCATCGTCACCGTGCAGGTTGCTGTCATCGCACTCGGCACGCTGGCCGCGGCGGTGGCGACGTGGCGGATCGCCTCACGCGACCTCGTGCCGGTGTCCGACCACCCGGTCGCCACACGGGTGACGTCCCTCGCCATCGTGGCCGCTGTCGGGCTCACCGCCGGAATCCTCTACGTGCTCATGCACGCTGCGTCGTAAGGAGCTGCCATGTCCGTCATCGACCTCCCGATCGACCGGGCGTCCGACGCCCCTCCCGAGCACCCGAGCATCCAGGTGCTGGGCGACCGGTGCGCCGGTTGCCAAGAGTGCTCCATCCGCTGCCCCACCGGGGCGCTCACCCTCGACCCGACCACGTGGACGGTCGTCGGCGACGACGCCGCCTGCGTCGGGTGCCGTCAGTGCGAGCGCACGTGCCCCTTCTCGGCCGTCGTGATCGAAGGACCGGTGCTCGCCGGCGCCCGGGTCCCCGTCGTGCACGAGCACGTCGGCGCCCTCGCCGGGTCCCGTGTCGAGACGCGCCAGGGGATCGCCTCGTGGGCCGACGCCCTCGCCGAGGCGGCCCGCTGCCTCGACTGCCCGGACCCCACCTGCGTGCGGGGGTGCCCGGCGCACAACGACATCCCCGGGTTCGTCCGAGCGGTGGCGGAGGGGGACCTCGACACCGCGCACGCCGTGCTCCGCCGGACGACGTTCCTGCCCGACGTGTGCGCCCGGGTGTGCGACCAGGCCGTCCAGTGCGAGGGCGCGTGCACGTGGTCCTTGGCCGGGTCGGCGCCGGTCGCCATCGGCGCGCTCGAGCGCTTCGTGGCCGACAACGCCCCCGTGCCCCCGCTCCTGCCGGCCGGTGCGTCAGCCGGCGCCGGGGACTACGCCGCCGAGGCGCACGACGCCGCAGGATCGAACGGAGCCGACCGTGGAGCTGACGACCGCCTCGAGGTGGCCGTGGTGGGCTCCGGCCCGGCCGGCATCGGTGCGGCGTCCGCGCTCGTCGCCGCCGGGGCGAAGGTCACCGTCTTCGAGCGCGACAGCGAACCCGGCGGGCTCCTCCGGTGGGGGATCCCGGACTTCACGCTCCCCGACGCCGTGGCCCGGCGTCCGTGGGAGACCCTGGTCGAGGCCGGAGTCGACCTGCGGCTCGCCCACGAGGTCTCGGCCGACGACCTCGACCTGCTCACCTTCGACTTCGACGCCGTGGTGGTCGCGGCCGGGGCCTCGGTGCCCCTCCGGCTGCCGGTCCCGGGCGGTGACCTCGAGGGTGTCTGGGACGCCACGCGCTTCCTCACCGGCGCGCACGCCGCCCTGGCCCAGGGGACGTCGCTCGAGGTGCTCTCCCGTCCCGCCACCACGGGCCGGGCGGCCAGGGTGCTCGTCCTCGGAGCCGGCAACACGGCCATGGACGTCGCCCGGAGCGCCCGCCGGCTGGGAGCGGAGGCCATCTGCGTCGACTGGATGGACCGGGCCTACGCACCGGTCCGTCCCGACGAGCTCGACGAGGCGGCCGACGAAGGCGTCGACGTGCGCTTCGCCACCACGGTGGTCCGGCTCGAGGGCGAGGACGGCCGCGTCACTGCCGCCCGGATGGTGCCCACTCGGCAGCGGAAGGCCGGCACCACGCCCGAGGTGCTCGACGGGCCCGAGACCGTCGAGACGGTCGACCTCGTGGTGATGGCCATGGGCTACCGGGTCCCGCCCGAGCTGCTCGAGCTCGACGGCGGCACGCTCGTGCCCCGCCGGGTCGACGGCTTTCCCGACCGTCGTTGGCTGGGCAGTGGCATCTTCGCCAACCCCGCGCCGCCTTTCGCCCGGCACCAGCCGGTCGGGGCCCTGGCTCGTGGCCGCGAGCACGCCCGGCGCGAAGCTGCCCTGCCCCGTCGGGAGCGCACATGGGTTGCCGGCGACGCCCTCGTGGGCCCGGCGACCGTGGTCGAGGCCATGGCTCAGGGCAAGCGTGCGGCCGAGTCCATCCTCGACCACCAGCCCCGCCGTCCCGGTCGGGCCCGGCCCGTTGCCGGGCGCGTGCTGGTGGCGGTCGAGAGCCGCACGGGCACGACGGCGGCACGGGCCGAGGCGCTCTCGGGCGCCCTCGCCGGCGCCGGCGCCGACGTCCGGGTCCTCCCGCTCGCGTCCGTCTCCACGACCGAGCTGGCCTGGGCCGACGCCCTGGTGGTGGCCACCTGGGTGGAAGGGCTCGTCGTCGCCAAGGTCGGCCCGGCTCGGGCCACCCGGGCGTGGCTGGACCGCCTGCCCCCTCTCGCCGGCATGCCCGTGGCGCTGCTCTGCACGTACGCGGTCTCGCCGGGGCGTACGCTGCCCCTCATGCGAGTGTCCGTGGAGCGGCACGGCGGCCGAGTGGTGGCCGCCGAGGCCCTCGGGCGCCGGTCACCGTCGGCTGCTGCCGACGGCAACGCCACGAAGGCGATGGCCGGAGCCCTCCTCGAGGCGGTCGCCGGTCGGGCGGAGTAGTCCGAGGTGGCAGGAGTGGAGGTCGAGGGTGCCTGAGGTTTCCGAAGCGGGCGCAGCCGTGCGCGACGAGGTCCGGCGGTTCATGGACGAGCACGTGCTGCCGAACGAGGAGACGTACTACGAGCAGCTGGCCGAGGTGGGCATCGACGGCATGCCGGCGGTGCTGGAGAAGCTGAAGTCGATCGCCCTCCAGCGAGGCCTGTGGAACCTCTTCCTGCCGGGGCTGCGGCCCGACGACCCGGGCACCCGGCTCACCAACGTCGAGTACGCCCCGATCTCCGAGCTGCTCGGCGCGGTGGGCTTCGCCTCCGAGGCGCTCAACTGTTCGGCCCCCGATACCGGCAACATGGAGATCCTCCACCACTACGGCTCCGAGCGCGTACGCGAGCAGTGGCTGGCGCCGCTGCTGGCCGGGGAGATCCGCAGCGCCTTCTCGATGACCGAGCCGGACGTCGCCTCGTCGGACGCCACCAACATCAGCCTGTCGATCGAGCGCGACGGCGACCACTACGTGCTGAACGGCCGCAAGTGGTTCTCGAGCGGGGCGCGTTCGCCCCGCTGCAAGGTCCTCGTGGTGATGGGCCGGTCCAACCCCGACGCACCGCGCCACCTGCAGCACTCGATGGTGGTGGTGCCCCGTGAGACGCCGGGCGTCTCCCTCGGGATGGACCCCTCGGTGTTCGGCTACGACGAGCGCGGCGGCCACCCCGAGGTGGTCTTCCGCGACGCGCGTGTGCCGGTCGACAACCTCCTCGGCGAAGAGGGGGGTGGGTTCGCCATCGCCCAGGCCCGGCTGGGACCGGGGCGCATCCACCACTGCATGCGGACGATCGGGGTCGCCGAACGCGCCCTCGGGCTGATGGTCACCCGCTCGCTCGAGCGCTCGACCTTCGGTACGAGCCTCGCCCACAAGGGCGTGGTGCAGGACTGGATCGCCGAAGCGCGCATCGAGATCGACATGTGCCGCCAGTACGTGCTCCACGCCGCCCACCTGATGGACACCGTGGGGAACAAGGCGGCGGCGGTGCAGATCTCGGGGATCAAGGTGGCCGTGCCCCGCATGGCGCTGCAGATCGTCGACCGTGCCATCCAGGTGCACGGGGCGGCCGGCGTCACCCAGTTCACCCCCCTTGCCCACATGTACGCCGGACTGCGAACCCTGCGGCTGGCCGACGGGCCCGACGAGGTCCACAAGATGTCGATCGCCCGCCGCGAGATCCGCCGGCACCACCCGGGCTTCACCGGTCTCTGACCGGCCGGCCGGGGACGCGGGGCGGCGTCCCGCACCGGGCCCCGTCGAGGCGGTTCAGGCGCCGGGGACCGGGCCCGCTCCCGGGGCGGCCCCGGGGCTGGCCACGGTGTTGGCCACAGTGACCGTGACGGTCGCAGACCGCGCCGTCCGCCGGCCCGAGTCGCGGGCGACCGCCCACAGCCGGTAGGTGCCGTCGGGCACGGCGCGCGTGTCCCACAGGGTCACCCACCCGTCGAGGGTCATCCGTCCCGTCCCGACGGTGCGGGGCGCGCCGAGCCTGCCGCCGGCCAGCAGGAAGGTGACCGAGGTGACGGTGTCGCCGGAGGCGCCGACCCCGTCGAGCGGGACCACGCCGGACAGCCGGGCGCCGGCGGACGGGACGAGCAGCCGGGCCGTCAGGGGGGCGACCGTGGCCGACGGGGCGACCGACTCGCACAGGTGGACGTCCGGGGCTCGCTCGACCGGGAGCCAGACGTGGTCGGGGTAGGGGAACGGCGACCCCGCGCCGTCGGAGACGTAGAGCGCCCGGCACCGGTCGAGGACGAAGAGCTCGCCGACCGGCGCCGTCCCCGGGAAGTGCGTGCCGGCCACGACGTCGTGGGCGAGCGGGTGGCCGGTCACGTCGCTCAGCGCGTGCTGGACGGCGACGTAGCGGTGGACCTGGGACTGCGTCCAGTTCGGGTCGGGCACAGCGGCCACGCCCACGCTGGCGACGACCGACCACAGCGCGGCGACGACGGTGACTCCGACGGCGAGCCGTCGCCACCGGGGCCTCTGCCCGGCGAGCAGCCTCCACAGCGCGGTGCTGCCCACGGCACTGCCCACGACGAGGAAGGGGAGGAAGTCGCCGGTGAAGCGCTCGGCGACCCACCCGAACACGAGCACCGTCCCCGCGGAGGCCACGCCGGCGAGCAGGGGGACCCGCACGGCGCGCAAGCGGCCCGAGCGGCGCGGCCAGAAGGCGACCACCAGACCGGACACGGCGAGCGCCACGAGCAGCGGCGTCGTCGCCGTCGCGGCGGCCACGTGCTGGCGGGCGAAGAGGCGAGTGTGGTCGACGAGGTGCGTGGGCAGCGCCGGCAGGGTGACGTAGGGGAAGAGAGTGGAGAGGCGGAGGTTGCCGGGGAACAGGTACGCGGCGAGGGTCGCCGGGAGGAACCGGAGGGAGAAGTAGTGGCCGTGGTTGACCTGCGCCAGGCCGAACGCCTTGTAGAGCACTTGGTCGCCCGCGGGGAACCCGAAGAGCAGGTCGAACTTGGCGAGGTCGACGGCGCACCCGGCGGCGAGGGCGACGGCCGCGACGGCCGCCACTGCCCACCCCCATCGCCGCCGCTCCGGCCCGGCCCGGCCCGAGGCGAGCCACGCGGCGAGCAGGACGCAGCCGATGACGGCGGCGTACCCGGTGGTGGCCCGGTTCAGGTTCGTGCACGTGACGGCGACGCCGAGCGCCACGATCCGCCCGCGCGACGGTCGCTCGGCGACGCCCAGCAACGCGAACAGGCTGGCGCACCCGAGGGCGACGCTCCACGCCATGTCCTCCGAGTAGACGTCGGGCTGGGACGCCAGGTACACGAGCACCGAGCCGGCGAGGACGGTGGTGAGCACCGCACCGTACGAGCACGCCTCGGCCCAGCCGAGCTCAGCGGGCCCCCGCACGACCGTGCGCACGCGCCAGAGGAGCCCGGCGCCGGCGAGGGCGGTGACGAGCCAGGCGAGGAGCAGCGAGAGGGTCGTGAGCCTGCCGTCGAAGGCATGGGTGACGAGCAGCACGGGGATCCGGATGAGCGAGGGGAAGACGCCGAAGTACGTGTACGTCCGGCCGTCGTGGACGAACGCCTCGGGCCCGATGCTCCCCGCCGGGAGCGAGAGGCGGCCGTGGAGCATGGCACGCGCCTGGACGTCGTAGACCTGGCCGAGGCCGTCCGGGCCGTTGGTCCGCAGCAGGTCGACCGTCCCGTTCCACAGGTCGGTGAGGGCCCACAGGTACGGAACGGCGGCCACGGCGACCGCCACGGCGACCACCCTTCGGAACCGCCGGGCCGGGTCGGCGGCCCCGGCGGCCCCGGCCGCCGTGACGTCCGGTTCGCGGCCGTCGGGCACCGGCGCGG
>JAJZJT010000117.1 GCA_021809995.1 Actinomycetes bacterium | reverse complement strand
GGCTGCCCGGCTGCCCGGCTGCCCGGCTGCCCGCCCCGGAGCGGCGTCCGCGCCTCAGCCCGTGTCGCCGCTCGCCGCCGCGTACCGCGGGTTCGACGCCGCCAGCCTGGCGGCCACGGCGACTATGAGGTAGCGGCGGAGCTCCTCGTCGCGGCCGTCAAAGGCGCCGGAGCGGATCGCCCGGGCGAGCTCCGCCTCGTCGGCCACGCCCAGCTCGGCGAGGGCGGCGCCGAGGCGTGCCTCGGCGCCTGGGCGCTGCTCGACCTCCCGCTGGACGATGTCGACGACGTTGATCGCCACGCGCAGCAGGTACTGCGTGTGACCGGTCGTCGTCCCGAGGACGTCGGCCCTCAGGAACTCCGAGACGGCGGCGAGCAGCTCGGCCGCGGTGGGCGTCCCGTAGACCGGATCGGCGGGCGGCAGCGGGGTGAGGCTGGCCTTCGGCGGACGGGAGGTCGCCGTGCCAGGGGCGCGTCCTGTCGGAGAGGGCTCAGGCGTCACGGGAGCACCTCCAGCAGGTCGAGCTCGACTTCGGCGACCCGCCGGCCGATGGCGGCGAGCTCGACGGACCGCTCACCGCCGACGAGGTGGCGGGAGGCCTGCACGAGGCAGATGACCCCCCACTTCAGGGCGGAGAACGCCTCCCACCAGGCCAGGGCCCGCTCGTCGACGCGGGTGCCGCTCACCTCCTCGTAGGCGTCCAGCAGCTCGGCGCGCTGGCCGATGCCGCCGACCGGCGGGCGGGCGCCGAACCGCCAAGCCTTGGCGCACAGCCACCCGAGGTCCTCGACGGGGTCCCCGAGGTGCACGAGCTCCCAGTCGAGCACGGCGCGCAGCCCGTGCTCGTCGACGAGGAGGTTCCCGAGCCGGAAGTCGCCGTGGACGACCGTAGGCCGGTCCGGTGCCGGCGGGCGGTCCCGCTCGAGCACGCGGAACGCCCACTCGAACGTCGGCACGGCGGCACCGAGGTCGTCGAGGACGGAGCGGTAGTGCGCTACCTGGTCGGGGAGCTCCAGTGCCGGCACGGGCTCGGAGCGGGCGACGGCACCGAGCGCGTGCCCGCAGTCGGCGGCAAAGGACCGGCGGGCAGCGGCGAGCGCGGGGTCCCGGAGGACACGGGCCGGGCGGGCCTCTCCCTCGACGTGCTCCATGACGAGGAAGGCCGCGCCGAACGGCTCACGAGCGTCGGACGCGCAGACGACGGCAGGGACGGGCACCCCGGCCCGTGCCGCGGCGGCGATCGCTGCTGCCTCGGTCGTCATGGGCACCCGCGTCGCCACGGGGGGCGCCAGGCGAAGGACGTAGCGTCCACGCCCAGGAAGGGAGAACGCCCACAGCTGGCTGGAGGCGCCACCGCTCAGGAGGTCCACGTCGTGGGGCGGGCCCACCGGCTCACCGAAGGCCTCGCCCAGCACTGCGGGAAGACGGTCGGCGAGCACGCGGGCCGTCCCGGTGCTCACGCGGCGGCGCCCTCGGTCGGCTGCTGCTGGCGGGCGGTCACGGGCGGGTGCGTCCTTTCCCCTCCGGCTCGCCACGGACGCTACGCAGGCGCCCCTGTGCTGTCAACGAGTGGCGTCGTGCACTCCCACCGTTGGGCGCGGCCCGCCGTCGGTTGCCTCGGAGGGTGTGGAACCGGAGGGGTTGGTAGGGTCGGTGAGAAGCGGAGCCGGCGTCTGCGACGGCTGCCGGGCCCGCCGTGGCCGCGTCGGTCGTCCGAGGCGACGGAGACCAGACGCCCGTGACCGGCACCGGAAGGGAGGGCGAGGTGGACGTCGACCTGCCCGCGGACCTCGTTGCGTACCTGGGCGAGCTCGACGCCTTCATCGAGCGGGAGATCCGCCCCCTCGAGCAGGCGGACGACAACGCCCGCTTCTTCGACCACCGGCGCGAGCACGCGCGGACGGACTGGGAGCACGACGGCGTCCCCAGCGCGGCGTGGGAGGCGCTCCTCGCCGAGGCACGCCGCCGGGCGGACGCGGCCGGCCACTACCGGTACGCGTTCCCCGCCGAGTACGGCGGTCGCGACGGCACGAACCTCGGTATGGCGGTCATCCGCGAGCACCTCGCCGTCAAGGGGCTCGGGCTCCACTGCGACCTGCAGAACGAGCACGCCATCGTGGCGAACAACGTGGGCCTCCTCCTCATGCTCCACTACGGCTCAGACGAGCAGCGGGCGGAGTGGTGTGAGGCCCTGGCCGAGGGGACGAGGCACTTCGCCTTCGGCATCACCGAGCCCGCCCACGGGTCGGACGCCACGTACATGGAGACCACGGCACGGCGCGACGGGTCCGACTGGGTGCTGGACGGCGAGAAGACCTTCAACACCGGCGTCCACAGCGCGGCGTGCGACCTCGTCTTCGCCCGCACCAGCGGGCAGCCCGGCGACGCGTCGGGGATCACGGCGTTCCTCGTGCCCATGGGCACGCCGGGACTGGTGGTCGAGCGCTACCTCTGGACGTTCAACATGCCGACCGACCACGCGCACGTGACGCTCTCGGACGTCCGGGTGCCGGTGAGCGCCGTCTTCGGGGAGGAGGGCGAGGGCCTGCAGGTCGCCCAGCACTTCTTCAACGAGAACCGCATCCGCCAGGCGGCCTCGAGCCTCGGGGCGGCCCAGTACTGCATCGACCGGTCGGTGGCCCACGCCAGGGAGCGGCGCACGTTCGGCAAGCCGTTGGCGCAGAACCAGGGGATCCAGTTCCCGCTCGTCGAGCTCGAGACGCAGTGCGAGCTCGTGCGCGCCCTGGTGCGCCAGACCGCCTGGAGGATGGACCGCTACGGCGCCTTCTCGCAGTCGCGCGAGGTGTCGATGTGCAACTACTGGGCGAACCGCCTGTGCTGCGAGGCGGCCGACCGGGCCATCCAGGTCCACGGCGGCCTCGGGTACTCGCGTCACCTCCCCTTCGAGCACATCTACCGGCACCACCGCCGCTACCGCATCACCGAGGGGTCGGAGGAGCTTCAGATGCGGCGGATCGCCGGGTACCTCTTCGGGTTCATGCGCCAGGATGTGCCGAAGGGCGTGGCTCCCGGCGACGGCTGACGGCCAGGGTCCGCTCAGGTGGTGGCGGGCCCGCCGGAGGGCCCTCCGGGCTCGTCCGGCGCGTACCTGGAGCCGCCACCAGCGACACCCGCGACGCCAACCGGCGTGCCGACGGACCGACCGGCCAGCACTGGCTCGTCGGTCGCGACACCGGCCGCGACCACCAACCCGGCAGCGTCGCCGGCGGGGACCGCCTCTGCGGCGTGCACATACTTCTGGCCACGGAGGACCGAGGCCAGGGCGGCAAGAGCGCACGCGATGGCGCCGAACGTGAAGGCGATGGTGAGCCCGTCGGAGAACGGTGTGGCGAGGAGCCTCGGGAAGAACTGCCGCCCGCTCAGGACGTGGGCCGAGTGGGCCGGCAGGTGCGCCAGCACCGACGGGCCGAGCAGCTTGGCCATTGGGTTGTAGCCGAGCAGCGAGGCGAAGAGGCTGGTGATCGGGGGCAGGTGGGAGACCGCGGTTGCCGTTGCCGCCGGCACGTGCTGGGCGACCAGACCTCGGTAGAGGGTCCGGGGCAGTACCGAGGCGATGCCCGAGATCATGAGGGTGAAGAAGATCCCCATGGAGAGGACCATGGCGGCGTTCTGGAAGACGCCCGACATGCCGGCTCCGGCGCCGCGCTGGTCGGGCGGCAGGCTGTTCATGATCGCTGCCCGGTTGGGTGAGGCGAACAGGCCCATCGCCATGCCGTTGACCGCCATCAGGATGGCGAACGGGGCGTAGGAGAAGTCGATCGGCAGGAACAGGAAGCCGATGAAGGTGAGGGTGGCGACCACCATGCCCGCCGTGGCGAAGGGCCGGGCTCCGTAGCGGTCCGACAGCACGCCTGAGATGGGCCCCGCGATCAGGAAGCCGCCCGTCATCGGCAGCATGTAGATGCCCGCCCAAAGCGGTGTGTTGGCGAAGCTGACTCCGTGCAGGGGGAGCCAGATCCCCTGCAGCCACATGACGAACAGGAACATGAGGCCGCCCCGGCCGATCGCCGCGAGCAGCGAGGCGACGTTGCCGGCCAGGAAGGCCCGGATCCGGAAGAGCTGCAGGCGGAACATGGGCGAGGCGACCTTGCTCTCCACCACGCCGAAGGCCGCCAGCATGGCGACCCCGCCGATCAGCGTCCCGAGGACGCGGGGGCTGGTCCAGCCCATCGCCGAGGTCCCGTAGGGCTGGATGCCGTAGGTGATGCCCACGAGGACCAGGGTGAGCCCGACGGCGAAGAGGACGTTTCCCCACCAGTCGATACGGGTACGGCTGCGCACCCCGCTGTCGTGGAGCTTCGCGTAGGCCCAGACCGTCCCGAGCACACCGAAGGGAGCGGAGACGATGAAGACCAGTCGCCAGTCGAGGGGGGCGAGCAGGCCACCCACGACGAGGCCGATGAACATGCCGGCGATGCCGGCGACGTTGTTGATGCCGAGGGCCATGCCTCGCTGGTTCTCGGGGAAGGCGTCGGTCAGGATGGCGGACGAGTTGGCGAAGAGGAACGACCCGCCGATGCCCTGCCCGATGCGCATGCCGATGATGAACGCGCCGGCCGCCGTGCCGTGCATCCAGTTCACCGACAGGAGGATGGAGAAGACGGTGAAGACGGCGAAGCCGAGGTTGTACATGCGGACGCGGCCGTACATGTCGCCGAGGCGGCCCAGGGTCACCACCAGCACGGCGGTGACCAACATGAAGCCCAGCAGGATCCACAGCAGGTAGAAGGAGTTGGCGGGCACCAGGGGGTCGAGCTTGATGCCGCGGAAGATGTCGGGGAGGGCGATGATGAGGATCGACTCGTTGATCGAGACGAGCAGCACGCCGAGGGTGGTGTTGAACAGCGCCGACCACTTGTAGCGGTCGGCTGCGTCGCCGGTGGGCGCCGTCGAGACGGCTCGGGCCTGGCTCATCGGGATCCTCCCGTGCTGGTGAGCACGGACTCGTAGATGCGCACCAGGGTCGCCAGGTCGTCCGTCGGCAGGTCGGCCAGCACGGTGGCCAGCCGGTCCCGCTTGAGCTCCTGGTACTGGGCCACCATCGCCCGAGCGGCGTCGCTGGCAGCGATGCGCACCACCCGGCGGTCGTCGGGGTCGTCCTGCCGCTCGACGAGCCCGCTTCCGGCGAGCCGGTCGACCAGGGCCGTCCCAGCGCTCTCGCTGATCTCGAGGCGGTCGCACAACGAGCGCATCGAGGTCGGGCCGCCCTCGAGCGCGACCAGGGCCTCGAGCTGGTGAACGGTCAACGATCGCCAGAGGGCGCGGTGCTCGGCGTCGAGCTTCACCTCGAAGGCCCGCCGCACGGCCGGGGCCAGCTCGAGCAGGCGGCACACGAGTGCCGTGCGACGGCCGCGGAGCCCGCTCGGCGAGCGTGCCGCACGCGACCGAGCCTCGCTCGACGGCCGTGGAACCGTAGGTGAACTATTCATCAGATGAACAGAGTACCGCGGCCTGACCGGCTTCGTTCGGCCCAGGGCGACCATCGGCGCCCGGAGCGCCGCCAAGGCTCGCCGGCGGCGGCCCTCGGAGCGGGCATGCCTCCTACGCCAGAGGGCGGGCTCGACGGTGCGCCGTGCGTCTGGACGCCGGGTCCGTCGTCCGACGGCGCCGTCGCGAGCGCATCGCATTGGTGCTTCCATCGGCCGGATTGCTAGACACGGCCCATGGCCGTCGACCGAGCACCAACCCCAGCAACCGGCGCAGACGACTGGACTGCTCCGGGCGCCTTCGAGGTGGCGCCCGGTGTCCACCGCATCCCGCTCCCGTTGCCGAACGACGGGCTACGGGCCGTCAACGTCTATGCCATCGAGGACGGTGACGCCCTGGTTCTGGTCGACGCCGGCTGGGACGTCCCCGAGACCCGGCCGGTGCTGGCCGCCGGGCTGGCCGCAATCGGGTGCTCGCTGGGCGACATCGGCCAGTTCCTCGTCACCCACGCGCACCGCGACCACTACTCCGAAGCGGTCGCGCTCCGCCAAGAGCTGGGGGTCACCGTACGCCTCGGCCACGGCGAGCGAGCGTCGCTCGACGTGCTGACCTCGCCGGGGTGGGAGCCACTGGCACCGCAGCTGCAGCTCCTGCGGTCCTGCGGCGCGGCGCCAGTGGCCGACGAGCTGTCGGCCGCCGTCCGCCACAGGGGCGGCACGCACGGGCCGCTCGGCTGGGGCCTTCCTGACGAGTGGCTGTTCGAGGGCCCGCTCGACCTGGCCTCGGGACGACGGCTCGCCGTGGTCGAGACGCCCGGGCACACCCGGGGCCATGTCGTCTTCCACGACCCGGCGGCCGGCCTGCTGTTCGCCGGTGACCACGTGCTGCCGACCATCACTCCCTCAATCGGGTTCGAGCCGGCGCTCTCGCCCGATCCGTTGGGGGCCTTCCTCGGGTCTCTGGCCAAGGTGCGCCAGTTGCCCGACGCCGTGCTGCTCCCCGCCCACGGTCCGGTGGCCACCAGCGCCCACGCCCGGGTCGACGAGCTCGTCGACCACCACGGCCGGCGCCTCGACGAGGTGGAACGTGCGGTGGCGGCTGGGGCATCCACACCCTTCGAGGTGGCGGGCCGGCTTCGCTGGACGCGGCGCGAGCGCGCACTGGACGACCTCGACCCGTTCAACAAGATGTTGGCCGTAGCCGAGACTTGGGCCCATCTGGTGCTGCTCACCGCTCAAGGCCGCCTGGTCGCGAGCGGCGTGCTGTCGCCCCCCACCCCCACCCCCACCCCCACCCCCGGCGTCAGCGGCGGGGGTGGCGACGTCGGCGAGCCGGTACCCGTCGACACGCTCCAGTACCGCGTCTCCTGACTCTGCCGCGTCTCCTGACTCTGCCGCGTGCCCGGGCGCTCCCCAGCGTGCCGTGGCCTCGACGCGGGTCCTGCTGAGTGTGCTTCGCAGAGCGCTTCGACGACGTCGCCGCGGCTGACGACCGCACTTGGTGAGGGGCCGCCACTCACGGCTGGGCCATGAGCGCCCTCAAGGCTGCAACCCAGTGGAGCATCGAACCGATCGACTGGCTCGTCCGACGGGCCCGTGCACCCGATCCCGGTGTCGCAAGCCTGATTGCCGGTGTCCGTCGGTGCGCCCGGTCGTACCCGTGGGTACCATCAGAAAGTGAGGGGGTGGGACCAATGGACCATGGGCCAGTGCCCGAAGCCAATTCAGCTTCAGGAGCAGGGCCCCGGTTCCCCTCGTTCCCAGTCACGGCCTCCACGAACACCTCGCCGGGGTGGTACGCCGATCCCTGGGGTGTTGCAGCCTTTCGTTTCTGGGACGGGGCCGTTTGGTCGACGAACATTGCCCGGCGGCGGCGAAGCATGCGTGTCGCCAGGATCGCCCGTATCGTGTTCATCGTCGCATCGGTCGCCTCCGGCCTGTACCTCCTCGCCTGGATCTTCCTCTTCCCACTCCTGGTTCTCAGCGATGCAGACAACGGATGCCTGGGTCACGACGTCACCCACGTCTGGCTGCCGCTCTTCGCAACGTTCTCCATTGCCACCACGTCCTGCGTGACCTTGGCCGTCATGGGTATCGAGCGCAGGTCACGGTGGTGGATCGTGTTGCCGGCAGCGTGCGTCGCCGCCGCAGTGTTCTGTCTCATCGCCGTACCACCGGTCTCCACCTGTACCTGACGCCGAGACGCGGCGCGAACGACCGTCCAGCCGAGCCGTCGGGCACAGGGGATCGAACGGGCTTGCCTTCCACCGGGCTTGCCTTCCAACGGGCTTGCCTTCCAACGGGCTTGCCTTCCAACGGGCTTGCCTTCCAACGGGCTTGCCTTCCAACGGGCCCGCCTTCCACCGGGGTCGCCGAGAGCCCACAGCTGGTAGCCGCCGACGCCGAGTCGCTGGGCTTGATCGGTGTCGACCTCGACCGTGTGGTCCAAAGCGGGGAGCTTCGGTCCTTGGGCCGCCTCGTTCGACGCCAATCCCTCTTTCCCCTCGGGAGCGGTTCGGCTCGCCGGCGCGGTGCCACCAGGTCGCTTCTCGGATCGCCGCGCCAGCGATTCCTCGTCCGCCACTACCACCGCACGAGCGGCCGCCTCCTGAGCGGGCCCGCCGACCTGGCGGTGGATGCCTATGGGCGGGTCACCGGTCCGGCGCCGCCCCACGCGTCAGCGCGAAGAGCCCGAAAAGGTTGGTGTCGGCTGATGGGCCTCGTCGGACCGACGCTGTTGCTCACCGCGGCCCTCGCCATCCGCAATCTCGCGATCGCCGACGGCGTCGGGGCGCGACGGGCAGACGACGAGCGCCGCTAGCGCGTGGGGTGTGCTCCACCGACCAGGCGCCGGCGGCGGACCACGCTCAGCCACCTCGTCGGCGCATCTCCGCAGTCGGCTGCACGTTCCCGCGGAAACGCCGTGCCGAGCTCGTCTTGGCGCGGCCGTCGTCGAGCAACCGGCGCGTCAGCACGCCCTGCCGGGCTCCCGAGCGCGTCACAGGGCCGTGGCACGATGACGGCGGCTCGAAACGTGAAGTGGACCCCACGTAAAACGTGAAGACCTCCCGAGAGCCGGCGGTGGGACTCGAACCCACGACCTGACGATTACAAGGG
>JAJZJT010000116.1 GCA_021809995.1 Actinomycetes bacterium | reverse complement strand
GGGGGACGTCGCCCACCACTTCTGGCGGGTCGAGTCCCACGACCGGGTCGCCGTGACGACCGAGGTGGTCACGGCGCGGGGTCCGGCCGTGGTCTTCTGCCGCACCAAGCGCGGCGCCGACCGCCTCTCGGACCGCCTCGCCCGCACCGGCCTGGCGTCGGCCGCCATCCACGGGGACCGCTCGCAGAGCCAGCGCGAGCGCGCGCTCGCGGCGTTCCGGGCAGGCCGGCTCGACGTGCTCGTCGCCACCGACGTCGCCGCCCGCGGGATCCACGTGGACGCCGTCCCGCTCGTGGTCCACTTCGACCCGCCCGCCGACGCGACCGACTATGTCCACCGGTCGGGCCGCACCGGTCGGGCCGGCGCCGACGGGACCGTCGTGTCCTTGGTCGGGAGCGCGCAGCTCGCCGCGACGAAGCTCATCCAGCGCCGACTGGGCCTCGCCGGTGGGCTGTCCTCGCCCGACGTCCCAGGCCTCGCTGCGCCCGACGACGGTCGCGGCGCTCGCCGTGCGCTGCGTCGCGACAACGGTGCCGCTTCAGCCCGGGCGGACGCGCCGCGCGCGTCCGAGGCGCCGAGCGCCTCCGGCGGCCGCAACCCGCGGCCGAACCGTCCGCCCCGGCGTCGGGCCCGCCGGCCGGCCGCGCGCTGACCGTCGCAACGGCCAGGCCCTCACCGGGACGGACCGGCGCCAGCTGATGGACCAGAGAGCCGAACGTCCCGTTCGTGAGGGGTGAGCACCCGGTTGGGTCCGCTGCTCCCGTCCCGGCTCGGTAGCGTCGGTCCCGATGCCGGACCCGACGCCGGCGCGCCGCACGAGGAGGACCCATGGAGCAGACCCCAACCACCCCCCGCATCCCTCCGCTGCCCGCCGCCGACCGGACCCCGTCGGCCCAGGCTCTGCTCGAGAGCGTGACGGTCGCCGGCAGCGAGGCCAACATCTTCACCACCCTGGTGCGGGCCGAGGGGCTGGCTCGTCGCTGGCTGCCCTTCGGAGGGAAGCTGCTCAACGGCAAGCTCCCCGCCCGCGATCGCGAGCTGCTGATCCTCCGGACCGCCTGGAGCTGCCGGGCGGAGTACGAGTGGGCCCAGCACGTGGTGCTCGCGCGCACCGTGGGGTTGTCCGACTCGGAGATCGCACGCGTGCAGGCGGGGCCGGAGGCGGGCTGGGGGGAGCGTGACCGGGTCCTGCTCGACGCCGCCGACGAGCTGCACACCAGCTGGTGCGTGTCGGAGGGCACCTGGCAGGCGCTGGCCGGCTTCTACGACGAGCAGCAGCTGATCGAGCTCCCGATGCTCGTCGGCCACTATCACATGGTCGCCATGACGCTGAACTCTCTCGGCGTCGCCCTCGACGACGGCCTGACCGGCTTCTCCGACTGACCCTCGGCCCAGGGGCCACCGGCCACGGGAGCCACGGGCGGGCGCCCTGGCCGCGGCGGGGTGGCGCCCGGTGGTCAGGCCCGGTGCTGCTCGTCGGGGAGCTCGACCGCCGTCGCCTCGATGGCCCGGCCGCCGCTCGGCACGAACCGGACCACGGCGTGAAACGCCCTCGCCATGGTGGCTGTGCGTTCGCGGCGCCGGCGGCGGTACGCGGGGGAGAGCGCGGCGAGCAGCCGCCCTGCTCCGATCGCGACGCCGACGAGGAGCATGAGCGCGAGGCCAACTGCGGCCAGGACGGCGAGGACGAGCAGCGTCACCAGGGCGCCCAGGAAAAAGAGCGCGCCGCCGGCGAGCCCGGGTGTGCGTCGAACCGGCCACGCCCGTTGGGAGAACTGCACGACCTCAGGGTACCGGCGGTCCTGCGCCCATCGTCCCCGTGGCGCCGGGACCGCCGGCGCCTGGGCTGGTAGACCGGAGGCATGGACCTCGACCTGCACGTGCACCGCTTCGACTGGGCGGGTGGCCCTTCGGGGATCGGACCGGCCGTCGCCGACCTGGCCAAGCGAGCAGAGGCCATCGGCGTGCGCACCCAGTCGTTCATGGACCACTACTTCCAGATGGACTGGATGGCCCCCGCCGATGACCCCATGCTCGAGGGCTACACCGCCCTCGGCTACGTGGCCGGCGTTACCAGCCGGCTGCGGTTGCGCCTGCTCGTCACCGGGGTGACCTATCGGCACCCGGGCCTCCTCGCCAAGATCGTCACGACCCTCGACGTCCTCTCGGGTGGACGCGCCGAGCTCGGCATCGGGGCTGCCTGGTACGAGCGCGAGCACCGCGGCCTCGGCGTGGCGTTCCCGCCCACCGCCGAGCGCTTCGAACGGCTCGAGGAGGCGGTCCAGATCTGCCTCAAGCTGTGGAGCGACGACGACGGCCCCTACGACGGCCGCCACTACCAGCTCGCCGAGACGATCTGCTCGCCTCGTCCCGTGAGCAGCCCCCGGCCGCGGATCCTGATCGGCGGCAGCGGCGAGCGCAAGACGCTGCGGCTCGTCGCTCAGTACGCCGATGCCTGCAACATCTTCGGAGGACCCGAGGAGATCGTGCCCAAGCTCGAGGTCCTGCGTCGCCACTGCGACGCGGTCGGCCGCGACCCCAACGAGATCGAGGTGACCGCCATGTACCGCGACCTGCCCGCCGGGGCCGGCCGGAAGGAGGTGCTGGCCGGCGCCGAGGAGCTCGCCCGCATCGGCGTGTCGACGCTCGTGACCGGTGTCGTCGGTGACGATCCCGGCGGGTGGCTGGAGTCGACGTTCGGCCCGGTGATGGACGACCTCGCCGCCATCGAGCCGGCCCGGCTCTAGGACAGCCCTCCCGCCCGCCGAGACGCTCAGCGGCGCGTCGGCGCAGGCTCCGCCTCGCAGTAGGGCTCGAGAAGGGCGGTCAACGCCCTGCCGAGCTGGTCGATGACGAGCCGGTCGCCCCGGTCATCGCGAGAGAACGCGAGCTCGAGGCCCCGGTCGGCGACGGCGACGACCAACCGACAAGCCGACTCGGCGGCCGTGCCGGGCTCGAGGACCCCGAGACGGGTCATCGAGGCGTAGAGCCACTGCGCCTGGTCGTCGTCGTGGAGCCGGTTGGCTGCGAGCATCGCCTGGCTGCGGAAGTCCGAGCACCAGAGCCGGACGAACGCAGGCTCCTCCGCGTAGAACGCGGCGTTCTCGTCGAGCACGTCGAGCAGGGCCGCACGCCATCCTCGCGAGCTTGCCGCCACCACCGCCTGTTGGGTCCGCTCCCAGATGCGATGGACGGCGTCGAGCACGATCACGTCGAAGATGTCCTGCCGGTCCTCGAAGTACCGGTAGATCCACGCGACCGACACGCCTGCCCGCTCGGCGATCACGGCCGTCGTGACGGGCTCGGGACCGAGCTCGGCAACGAGCTCCTTCGTCGCCGCGATGACGCGCTCGAACCGCTCCCTGCTGCGCCGCTGCTGCGGCTGGCGGCGTCGCCCGCCGACTCCCCCGGTCTCGACTGGCACCGTCGACAGCGTACCGGCCGCGCCCCGGAACGAGATGGTGAGTCACGTTCGTGCCCGTTCGGATCGCCGGCGCGCCGTGTCGGGGCGTCGGTCGTCGGATTGCGGGGCGACAGGACTGGTTGCCGGTGGGTCCTGCGGTCGCACAGCCGGCGCGCGGACCTCGGCCGGCACGAGAAAAGAACTTGACTCAAGTTCACGTTCACACTACGGTCCCGGCCGTCGAGCGCCACTCGACGACCAGGTGGGCAGCCGTGGTTCCGGGGAGGGGAGACCGTGGTCAGCGTCATCACGACTGTCGAGGAGCCGCCGAAGCCGCTCGGGGTCGCCCGGCTGTGGCGCCGGGAGCTCGACGCCTACCCGGGCGCAGGAGCCCGAGTCGCGTACCTGGCGATCGTGGTGCTGACCACGGTCCTCTTCTACTACCAGTACTACGTCATCAGCGGTGTGAGCGACCAGGTGATCGCGACCACCGGAGCGTCGTTCATGTTCTTCGTCAACATCAACGTCGTCTCCGCGCTGGCGAGCGCGCTGACATCGGCACTGGGCGGGATCGCCGACCGGATCGGCAGGGCGAACATCGTCACGGTCGGCGTGCTCCTGTGCGCGGCGCTCTGCACCTTCGGGTTTCCCTACGCGCACGGGAAGTGGTCCGTGGCCGTCCTCTACGCCGTGCTCGGGGCCATCGAGGGCACGGTCCTCGTCGCCACGCCGGCCCTCGTGCGCGACTTCAGTCCCCAGATGGGGCGAGCCTCGGCCATGGGGTTCTGGACGATCGGCCCGGTGGCGGGCAGCCTGATCACCAGCGCCGTCGTCACGAACACCATTGCCCACCTCGGGGCGTGGCAGGACGAGTACGTCATCTCCGGCATCGTCGGCTTTGGCGTCTTCGGCGTGGCGCTCGTCTGGTTGCGGGAGCTCGCCCCGAACCTCCGCGATCAGGTGATGGTCAGCGAACGCGACCGAGTGCTCGTGGAGGCGAAGGCCCGCGGCATCGACGTCGATGGTGCGCTCCGGCACCCGTGGCGCCAGATGCTGAAGGCCGACGTCATCGGGCCGGCCGTCGCCATCAGCCTCTTCCTCATCATCTACTACACGGCGGTCGGCTTCTTCCCACTGTTCTTCCAGACCGTCTTCGGCTACAGCACGTCGAAGGCCAACGAGCTCGGGAACTGGATGTGGGGGTTCCAGGCCTTCGGGCTCGTCGCCATCGGCTGGGCCTCCGATCGGCTCCGAGTCCGCAAGCCGTTCATGTTGGTCGGTGCCGTCGGTGCCGTCGTCACCACCCTGGTGTTCATGGCCATGGCCCGGCACCAGTCGACCAGCTTCGGCGACTTCGCTGTGGTGCTGAGCGTCCTCGCCATCACGCTGGGCCTCACCTTCGCACCGTGGATGGCCGCGTTCACCGAGACCGTCGAACGGCGGAACCCGGCCCTGTCGGCCACCGGGCTCTCCATCTGGGGGCTGCTCCTCCGGATCGTGGTGACCGTCTCGACGTTCATCCTCCCCTACGTCGTGCACTCGGTGACCACGGTCGCCGACTACGGAACGGCGGCTCAGGCGGCCGCGGCCGGGAAGGACCCGTCGCTCACCAGGGCCCAGAACGCCATCGTCAGGGATGTCGTCGCCAACCCCGCCATCGTCACCAAGGTCGAGGCGCTCGCCGGCACGTACCGGGCGCAGCTGGCGACCGCGGCCAAGATCGACCCGGCGACCCAGGCGGCCCTCAGCGCCAACCCCAACGACCCGGGCGCACAGCTCAAGGCCTTGGCGGAGATCTCCGGTGCCGGCCAGGCCACCGTGCTGCAGGGCGCCGGCATCTACCTGCAGTACCCCGGGCCCGTCGCGACCGTCGACGCCATCGACGCAACGACGAAGCGGGCGCTCCTCGCCAATCCCGCCGACGCGGCTGCTCTGGCCCGGGCGACGAGCGAGGTCGCTGCGGCGGACCACGTCTCGGCGACGGCTGCCGAGGGGCGCGTCCACACGCTCATGTCGGTCCCGCCGGCGGACCTGTCCTTCATGGTGACGACGGGCGCACCGGTCGTCTCGGCGATCAACCAGCTCGAGGCGTTGGCGTCGATGCCGTCCTCGGCGTCCACCTACCTCACCAAGTACGGGACCCCTCTGCAGGACCCCAAGGTGCAGTCCACGCTGAAGCTGCTCCAGAAGGTGCAGACGGCGCAGCAGAGCTCCCAGGCACAGTGGCAGCACTACTTCTGGATCGCCGTCGCCGGCGAGATCGTCTTCATCCCGCTGATGTTCCTCATGGCGGGGTTCTGGGACCCGCGCCGGGCGCGTCGGGCAGAAGAGGCGCACGAGGCGATGGTCGCCGCCGAGCTGGCGAAGCTGCGGTGATGGCGGGGCCCCGTCGCGCACCACGGCGAGGAGCTCGGTGACGTCGATCACCAGGTGGTGGACGCCGTCCACCCGAACCTCCGTGCCGGCGAAGCGGGGATAGAGCACCCGGTCACCCGGTGCCACCCTGATCAGGTCCTCGTCGTCCCCGACCGCGACCACGAGCCCTCGCTGAGGCTTCTCCTTGGCCGTGTCCGGGATCACGAGGCCGCTGCCGTCGCTCTGGCCGCTGCCGTCGCTTCCGGTGTCGTGCGGTCACATCAGCCCCCGTCGCTCGTCTGGTGCACCCGTGCCCACGGGTTCATGCGTGGGCGCGCAGGCCGAGGAGCTGGTCGATCTGCGGCTGGTCGAAACCGACGACGGGTCGCCCGTCGACCTCGATCACCGGCACGCCGATCCGGCCCGTTCGACGGACGAGGTCGTCGGCCGCCTTCCTGTCGAGCGAGACGTCGATCTCCTTGAACGGGACCCGCCGGCTCCGTAGGTAGCCCTTGGCTCGCCGGCACCACGGACAGGTCGGCGTGGTGAACACCAGGACGCGGTGCTGGGACGGGGTGTTGGGCATCGACGGACCTCCTCGGTCAGCGGCGGCTCGGCTCGGCGGGGACAGCGGCACGACGGTCGGCGACGAACTGGTGGACGAGGTCGCCGGCGCACCGCTCGGCGTGCCGGAGCGCGTCGATCAGCAAGAGGCGCTTGGGGTCGGTGAGGACCTTGCAGAGCTCGGCATGCTCGCGGTAGGCGGCATCGTCGGGCAGGGCGGCTGGTGCCGACGTCCCTCGGTCCATGTCCTGCGGCCCAGTCATCGTTGCGGACGTACGCAACGATGCAAGTACGCAGGTAGCTTCCTCAGGGAACCGGTGCCAGCGGTCTGGCGCCGGTTCTGCCGTCGGCCCCGTGAGCTTCGTGGCGATATGCCCGCTCGAGGGCCTGGCCTCGCCGCGTGGCACGATCGGGAGCGTGAGCACGCGGCCCGCCTCTGTGCAGCCGGCTCCCGACCTCGCGTGGCTGCGCCGGGTACGGGACCGGATCGACCGTGAGCACGCCGAGCCCCTGGACGTCGAGTCCCTGGCACGCGGTGCCCACGTGTCGGCGGGGCACCTGAGCCGCGAGTTCGCCCGAGCGTACGGCGAGCCGCCGTACCAGTACCTGATGACGCGGCGCATCGAGCGTGCGATGGCGCTGCTGCGCCGAGGGGACCTGAGCGTCACCGAGGTCTGCTTCGCCGTCGGCTACCAGTCGCTCGGGACGTTCGGCACGCGCTTCACGGACCTGGTCGGCATGCCCCCCGGCACCTACCGGCGCCAGGTCTCCCACGGGACGGCCGGGCTGCCGCCCTGCCTGGCGAAGCAGGTGACGAGACCGTCCAGGAGGCGGACGGCACTGCCGAGCAGCCTGGCGCCGAAGTAGCGGGTCCGGGTGGGGCGGAACGACGGGTGGGGCGTGCCAGCGGCCTCGACGGGGGGACGGCGGCACGCCGAAGCGTGACGAGTGCGGCGGGGAGGGGCCGGCGCCGCTACTACGATATGGGGACGCGCCCCCGACGCGCTCCGGTCACGTTCCGGTCACGTTCCGGTCACCGAGGAGCCCGTGAACCCCTCCGCTTCCCTCGCTGCCGTCCACCTGCCCGCCCCGCTCCTCGGCGACGTGCGCGTGCTGCCACCAAGGGGCCTGAACACCTCGTGGTACCTCGATGTCAACAACTTCTCGCGTCAGACGTCTTGGGCACACGGGTTCATGCACGCCTATGCGCTGTGGCTCGGCCCAGCGCTCCTCGCCGCTGCCTTCCTCGTTCTCTACGCGGTGGCATGGTGGCGCCGGGCACCTCGAGCGACGGCCCTTCTCGTCCTCGGCGGCATCGGCACGCTGGTCGCCCTGGGCCTCAACCAGCTGGTGGGGCACGCTGCGGGCGAGCTGCGTCCGTACGCTACGCACCCCCAGGCACTGGTGCTCGTCGGGAAGACGAACGACTACTCGTTCCCCTCCGACCACTCGATCGTGGCTGGCGGGCTCACCATGTCCCTGCTGCTGGTGACGGGTGCGGCGATCTGGCGACGGGGAGCGGGGCGCCGCGACGCCCGCGGGCCGGGCGGAGCGGCGGCCGGGCCGGGCCGGCCTTCGGTCGTCGCTGCCCTCGTCGGCGTCAACGTCGCGCTCGGCCTGTTCCTGTGCTTTGCACGCGTGTACGTCGGAGCGCACTACCCGGGCGACGTCGTGGCCGGCTATTTGCTCTCCTCGCTCGTCGTCGTGCTCGCGTCGCTGCTCCGGCCGCTCGCCTACCGAGCCGTCGACGCCCTCGAGCCAACCGTGCTGGGCGTGCTCGTGCGACGTCCCCGGCCGTCGCCAGCTGGCTGACGCGAACAGCGGTCGCATCGTGGCGGCACTCGCTTCGTTGCCCGTGCGCGCACCTCAGGCTTCTGTCGGGCGTCCCCGGTGTCGCCTCCGGCGTCCTCCCCCGCTGGGGAGGAGGCTCACGAGCTCAGGCGGCGAGCGACTTGCGGAACGGATCTCGCGTCACGATATCGATAGCCGATAACGCGCGGGAAAGTAGGACGACGACCCGCCCCCGGTGCGTACGTCAACGACCAGGCGCCGGCGCCCTCGACCCTGTCCGAGACTGCCGGCGGACCGGGCTGAGCCCGGTTCGTCCGGCCGGGCGGCACGGCCCACCGCTCGGACGGGGAAGGCCTCGACGGCGAAGCCTTTCTGGTGGGGCTCGTCGGCGCGAAGTCGACGAGGTCGACGATCCTCGCCGTTCCGTCGCGCCTGGCCCCCTAGGCAACGAGGACCGTCATGGTCCGCGTCCGCGACTGCCTCTGTCGTGAGGCGGCGACCGGACTGGTGGCGGGGCCGTCGGTCACG
>JAJZJT010000115.1 GCA_021809995.1 Actinomycetes bacterium | reverse complement strand
GCGCCGGCGGCGCCGTCGGTGCGGTCACCCGTCGCCCGACGCCGCGCCCGAAGCTCGGCGTGCGAACGCTGGCCGGCGGTCGGCTCGTGCCCGTGCCCGTGGTCGTGCCCGTGCGGCCCGCCGAGGGCAGGCCCGTCACTCGACATGGTCGAGCCAGTCCTTGTAGCGGTCGACCTGGCCGCGGACAGCGGCAAAGTACGTCTGCTGGACTTGAGTGGTGATCGGGCCCGGCACGGCATGGCCCATCGGCCGGTCGTCGACCGCCCGAATGGGCACGACCTCGGCCGCCGTCCCGGTGAGGAAGGCCTCGTCGGCGTTGTAGAGGTCGGACCGGATGATCGGCTCGTAGGCGACCTCGAAGCCCAGGTCGTTCGCGATCGTCTCGACCGAGCGCTGGGTGATGCCCTCGAGGGCGCCGGCGTCGGAGGTCGGCGGGGTGATGATGCGGCCCTGGCGCACGAGGAAGATGTTCTCGCCCGTGCACTCGCTGACGTTGCCGTCGGGAGCGAGGAGGATGGCCTCGTCGTAGCCGGCCTTGAGCGCCTCGACCTTGGCGAGCGACGAGTTCACGTACATGCCGGTGCCCTTGGCCGCCGTGGGAACGGCGTTCGGGTCGTGCCGGCGCCACGAGCTGATCTTCATCGACACCCCGTTGGCGACGCCGTCGTCACCGAGGTAGCTCCCCCACGGCCAGGCGGCGATGGACACGTTGACCGGGCTGGGCAGCGGGTTGAGGCCCATCTCGCCGTAGCCGAGGTAGACGAGCGGACGGATGTAGCACCCGTCGTCGAGCCGGTTCACGCGCACCACGGCCTTGGTCGCCTCCACCAGCTCGTCGACCGTGTAGGGGATGTCGATGAGGAAGACTTTCGCCGAGGCGAAGAGCCGCTCGATGTGGTCGCGCAGTCGGAAGACGGCAACCCCCTGCGAGGTGGGGTACGCGCGGATCCCCTCGAAGACGCCCGAGCCGTAGTGCATGGTGTGGGTCAGGACGTGGACCGTGGCGTCCTTCCAATCGACGAGCTCGCCGTCCATCCAGATCTTGTCGGTGGGGGTGATGGGCACGGGTCAGAGCCTTTCTGCGATGGCGTCGCCGATGGCGGACGTGGACAGCGAGTGGTCGGGAGCCGACGCGACGAACCCGAGGACCGCCTTGGTCACCCGGTCGGCCGCAGAAGTCTCCCCGAGGTGATCGAGCATGAGAGCGGCCGACCGGATGGCGGCGGCCGGGTTGGCCCGACCCGTCCCGGCGATGTCGTGGGCGGCACCGTGGACCGGCTCGAACATCGAGGGCCCCGTGCGGTCGGGGTTGAGGTTGGCCGACGCGGCGTACCCGATGCCGCCGGCGACCGCTCCGGCCAGGTCCGTCAGGATGTCGCCGAAGAGGTTGTCGGTGACGACCACGTCGTAGCGCGACGCCTGCTCCACCAGGTAGATGCAGGCGGCGTCGACGTGGTTGTAGTCGCGGGCGACCTCGGGATGCTCAGGGGCGACCTCGTCGACCGTCCGTTGCCAGAGGTCGCCGGCGAAGGTGAGGACGTTCGTCTTGTGGACCAGGGTCAGCTGCCGGCGCGGCCGCCCGCTCGCCAGGCGGAAGGCGAACCGGACGCACCGCTCGACCCCGTGACGGGTGTTCACCGAACCCTGGGTCGCCACCTCGTGCGCCGTCCCCTTGCGCAGGAACCCTCCCTCGCCCGCGTAGGTCCCCTCGGTGTTCTCGCGCACCACCACGAAGTCGCAGTCGGGCGCCAGGGCACCGGGGACCCCGGTGAACGGGCGGAGGTTGACGTAGAGGTCGAGGGCGAAGCGCAGGCGGAGGAGCAAGCCGCGCTCGAGCGTCCCCGGCGGGACGTCCGTCGAGCCGACGGGCGGGCCGATGGCGCCGAGCAGGATGGCGTCGAAGCCGCGCAGCTCCTCGAGCACCGTGTCGGGCAGCACCTCACCCGTTCGGAGGTAGCGGTCGGCCCCCAGGTCGTAGCTGGTCGTGTCGAGGTCCACGCCGGCAGCGGCCACGACCTTCAAGGCCTCGGCCACCACCTCGGGGCCGATGCCGTCGCCACCGATGAGGGCGACCTTGTGGGTTGTCACGGTTCTCGTCCCTGCTCTCTGCTCTGCTGTCGTCCTGACCCGGCTCTGCTGTCGTCGCATGCGACCGTGCCGTCCGGTGCGCCCTGCCGGACGGCTGAGCCGGCGGTCCACCCGGTCGGTGCCCGGCGGCTCGCCCCGTCGGCCGGTCCCGGCGGTCCCACCGCCTGCCCACCGGCACCCCACCGGAACGGTAGCGGCTGGGCGGTCCCGGGGCGGCGGTCCGGCCCACCCACGCTAGGCGCACGGCCGTCGCGACAGCTGGAATTGAAAAACCGCCCACCACGTGGACGGTCGAGGGCACGCACCGGTTCGGCGCGTGCCTAGGGAATGGTGCGTACGGTCGCCAGCTGCCACGACATAGCCCACCAAGTGTCGCCGCTGTGACGCGCTCCGTCAACCCCGGGGGCCACACGCGCCACCGTGCCCCGGGACCTGACGGCGCCGGGCCCGGGGGACCGCCCGGCGGCGGCTCGGCGCCGGTCGGTCAGCTGCCGCCGGTCAGCTCCTCCCAGGCCAGCGCGCCCGGGCGAAGGCACCGTGGCACCTCCCCCGTGCAGTCCACCACCGTCGACGGCTCGCCAGCGCAGGTCCCCCCGTCGACCACCAGGTCCGGCCGGCGCCCGTCACCGAAGGCGGCGAGCACGTCCCGGGCCGTCGTGCAGGGCGGAGCGCCGTGGCGGTTAGCGCTTGTGACGGCGAGGGGGCCGGCCCGACGGCACGTAGCGGCCACGAAGCCATGGTCTGGCCACCGCACGCCGACCGTGCCCGATCGCTCCGGGGGGCCACCGAGGTCGGCGACGAAGCCCGGGGAACGGCGCACGACCAGGGTGAGCGGCCCCGGCCAGAACCGCCGGGCCAGCTCGGCGGCGACACCGGCGAGTGGTGCGGCGATGCCGGGCACCTGGGCGAGCTCGCCGACGAGGACGGGCAGGGCCACGTCGACCGGCCGTTCCTTGACGGCGAAGAGCGCGGCGACGGCGCTCGGGACGGCGGGCAGGGCGGCCACCCCGTAGACGGTGTCGGTGGGCAATGCCACCACCCCGCCGGCGGCCAGCACCTCGAGGACGGCGTCGACGGCGTGCCGCTCGCCCGCGGCCACGACGGGGACGGGCCGAGGGCTCACCGGTGGGCGACCACCATGCGGAGCCTTCCCGCGAGGTCGCGCTCGGTCCGGACGCCGGCGAGACCGGCTCGACGGGCGACGTCGGCGGCGCCCGCGGCCTGGTGGGGGGCGAGCTCGACGACGACGGCGCCACCGGGGGCGAGCCACCGGGCCGCACCGGTCAGGACCTCCTCCACGTCGGCCAGGCCAGCGACGCCGGAGCGGCCGGGCCCGGCGACGAGCGCCGAGCGGGGCGCCCACTCGCGCACCACCGGGTCGAGGCCGGGGAGCTCGTCCTCGGCGACGTACGGCGGGTTGGCCACGATGAGGTCGCACCGGCCGGCGAGCGCGGCCGGCAGGGCGGCGAACCACGAACCTTCGACGAGGCGGAGCCGTGCCGCCGCCGCCGGATCGGTGCCGGCCAGGCGGGCCACGTTCTCGCCGGCCAGCGCCAGGGCCTCGGCTGACCGGTCCGTGGCCCACACCTCGAGGTCGGTCCCGCCTCGGGCCTCGACAGCCAGCGACAGGGCGATGGCCCCCGAGCCGGTGCCGAGGTCGATGGCCACCCGGCCCGGGCGACCCAGCACGGCGAGCTCGTCGAGGGCCACGCCCACGACGACCTCCGTCTCGGGGCGGGGCACCAGGGCCCGGCGGTCCACCCGTAGCTCGAGCGTGCGGAACGGCCAGGTCCCCAGGACGTACTGGAGCGGCTCGCCGGCCGCCCTCCGGCGGGCCAGCACCCGGGCGCCCTGCACACCGAGGCCGGCCGCCTCGGCGTGCTCGACGATCCACGTCGCCTCGCGCCGGTCGCCGACGAGGGTCCTGACCTCGCCGACGAGAGCGCGGGCGGCGCCGTCCGGCGCGGTCGGCACCGTCACCGCTCGGCCGGGTCCGCCAGCTGGCGGGCGCGTTTGTCGGCCACCAGGGCGTCGGTCAGCTCGTCGAGGTCGCCGGCGAGGACGCGGTCGAGCTTGTAGAGGGTCAGCTTCACGCGATGGTCGGTGACCCGGTTCTCCTTGTAGTTGTACGTCCGGATCTTCTCGGCCCGCCCCCCCGAGCCGACCTGGCTCCGACGCTGCGCCGACAGCTCGGAGGCCTGGCGGTCCTGCTCGGCCTTCAAGAGGCGTGACCGGAGCACGACCATCGCCTTGGCGCGGTTCTGGATCTGGCTCTTCTCGTCCTGCATGGCAACGACGATGCCCGTCGGGAGGTGGGTGATGCGCACGGCCGAGTCGGTCGTGTTGACCGACTGCCCGCCAGGACCGGTCGACCGGTAGACGTCGACCTTCAAGTCGGCGGGGTCGATCGTCACGTCGACCTCCTCGGCCTCGGGCAGGACGGTCACCGTCGCCGAGGACGTGTGGACCCGGCCCTGCGACTCGGTGACCGGCACGCGCTGGACCCGGTGGGGACCGCCTTCGTGCTCGAGCCGCTGCCAGGCGTCCTCTCCCTTGACGACGAACGTCACCTCGTTCAGCCCGTCTCGCTCGGACGGGCTCGACGAGAGCACGTCGACGGCCCAGCCACGCTGGGCCGCATAACGCGTGTACATGTCGAAGAGGTCGCGGGCGAACAGGTTGGCCTCCTCGCCTCCCTCGGCCCCGCGGATCTCCACGATCACGTTGCGGCCGCTGTTCGGGTCGCGCGGCAAGAGCCCGACCCGCAGGTCCTCCTCGAGCTCCGAGACGGTGCGCTCGGCACCGTCGACCTCGGCGCGCACGAGCTCACGCTCGTCCCCGTGGGCGTCGACCAGCAGCTCGCGGGCGACCTCGAGGTCGGCCCGGGCCCCGAGCAACCGGCGCCAGGTGCCGACCACCTCCTCGAGCTCCTTCATCCGCTTGGAGAGCACCCGAAGACGGCCCGGGTCACCGGCTAGCGCGGGGTCGCCAAGCTCGGCAACGACCGCGTCGTACTCCCTCTCGAGCTCGCTCAGGCGGTCGTCCAGCACGGGCACAGGGTACCGGGGGCCCGGTCCCCGGTCGGTCGTGGGCGGCCCCGCGCCGGTCAGGATGCCGGCTGTGCCCCGCGCCGGTCAGGATGCCGGCGAGGTCCCCTTCTTGCGGGCGGCCGTCTTCGCATAACGGCGCTGGAACCGCTCGACGCGGCCACCCGAGTCGACCAGCTTCTGCTTGCCGGTGAAGAACGGATGGCACTCGTTGCACAGCTCGAGGTGGATCTCGGCCTTGGTCGACCGGGTGGTGAACGTGTTGCCGCACGAGCACCGGACGGTCGCCGTGACGTAGTCGGGGTGGATGTCGGTCTTCATCGCTGCGCTCCCATGCTCCTGCTCGTGCGTGCGGCTGTCCGGACCGGTGATCCTACCGGCCAGGCCGTGCCGCCGCGAACGGCACCTCAGGCCGCCGGGCCCTTGGCGATCTCGGCGAGGAACTCCTCGTTGCTCTTCGTGGTACGGATCTTGTCCATGAGCAGCTCGAGCCCGGCGGCGGCGCTCCCCTCGCTGGCGAGGGCGTTGAGCACGCGACGGAGCTTCCAGACCTGCTGGAGCTCGGAGCGGTCGAAGAGGAGCTCCTCGTGCCGCGTCGAGCTGGCGTTGACGTCGATGGACGGGTAGAGGCGCCGCTCGGCAAGACGACGGTCGAGCCGCAGCTCCATGTTGCCGGTGCCCTTGAACTCCTCGAAGATCACCTCGTCCATCTTCGAGCCCGTCTCCACGAGGGCGGTGGCCAGGATGGTCAGCGAGCCACCCTCTTCGATGTTGCGCGCCGCACCGAAGAACTTCTTCGGCGGGTAGAGGGCGCCCGAGTCGACACCACCCGACATGATCCGACCGGTCGCCGGCTGGGCGAGGTTGTAGGCACGGGCGAGCCGGGTGATGCCGTCGAGGATGATCACGACGTCCCTGCCCACCTCGACCAGCCGCTTCGCCCGCTCGATGGCGAGCTCGGCCACGGCGGTGTGCTCCTCGGAAGGCCGGTCGAAGGTGGAGGCGACGACCTCTCCCCGCACCGACCGGCGCATGTCGGTGACCTCCTCGGGCCGCTCGTCCACCAGGAGCACCATCAGGTGCACGTCGGGATTGTTGGCCTCGATCGAGTGGGCGATCTGCTTCATGACCGTCGTCTTGCCCGCCTTCGGCGGCGACACGATCAGCCCTCGCTGCCCCTTGCCGATGGGCGACAGCAGGTCGACGATCCGCGCCGTCATGTTGTCCTTGTCGCCGGGCATCTCCAGGTGGAGCTTCTCGTCGGGGAAGAGCGGCGTCAGGTCTTCGAAACGCGGTCGGTTCCGAGCCGCTTCGGGGTCGAGCCCCGACACGCTGTCGATGCGGAGCAGGGCCGGGTACTTCTCGCTGCTCGACGCCGGCCGGCATGCGCCCTCGACGACGTCGCCGCGTCGCAGGGCGAAGCGCCGGGCTTGGCTGATCGACACGTAGACGTCCTTGCCCGAGGGCAGGTAGCCGTCGCAGCGCAGGAAGCCGTAGCCCTCGTCGCGGAGGTCGAGGAAGCCCCGAACGGGGATCAGCTCGCCCTGGTACTGGTCGGTCTGTCCGGTGTCCTGCAAGTCGCGCTCGCCGCCGCCCTGGCGGTCGCGGCCACGACGACGCCGGTTCCCCCGGCGGTTCCCTGCGTCGTCGGCGAGGTTCGCCTGGCCGCCCTGGCCCTGGCCCTGGCTGCCCTGGCCCTGGCCCCGGCCGTTCTGGCCCTGGCCGTTCTGGCCCTGGCGGCCCTGGCGGCCCTGGCCCCGGCCGTTCTGGCCCTGGCCGTTCTGGCGGTTGCCCTGGCCGCCGTGCTGCGGTGCCGGAGCAGTCGTGGCGGCTGTCGCGTCACCGGTTCGCGAGGCGCCCTCGGGCGCACCGTTCGCCAGCACTCGACCGGCACCGCTCGCGTCGACCCGGACCTCGTCCTCGGGGTCGAAGACGAAGACAGCGGGTGGCTTGGCGCCGTGAGCCGACCCGGAGCCGTTGGCCGTCGTCAGCGCGGCCGGCGCGCCGGAGCCGTTGACGTCGGGACGGACGTCCGCCGCGACCGACCCGTTGGACTCGGCGGCGGGTGCCACGTCCTTCGGTGCGAGCGCCGCCGAACTGCTCGGCGCACCGCCGCCACCGACTGCGTCGTCCGAGGCACTGCCGGATGCCTCGGCAGCACCGACGGCGGGCTCGGCCGCCGCCTTCGCCTTGCGACCGTTCGCCCGGGGAGCGCGGACGGGGGCGGGCGCCCCGTCGAGCTCGACGCCGGTCGCCCGCAGGATGCCGTCGATCATGTCCGCCTTCTTCGTCCGGGTCGTCGTCTTGACGGCGAGCGCCTGAGCGATGGCGAGGAGCTCCTCGCGCTCCTTGCGTTCCAGTACTGAGCGCTCGAGCTGCTGTTCCGCAGTCATCGGCCACCTCAATTCATGCTGTACAGAGAGACAGGTGGGTGGGTCGACACCCCCCGTCGGGGAGATGGAAAGGACGGGACGCCGTTTCGTTCGTTGCCCGCCAGCACGGCCGACCTACTGGCCGGCGTCCCCCGTCGCCGTGCTCCGTCACCGATGCGTTCGAAACAGCTCGGGAAACCGGTTACCGGAGCGCCGCAGTGCCTGACCGGGTCGACTGCGGATGCGAAGGTGGGCCCATGTTACCGGGCGGCCCGCGTCGCGGCAACATCTCCCCCCGACAGGACCGGACCGAGCCGTCTGGGGACGCCGCTCCGGCGCGCGTCAGAGGGCGAGCTCGGCGACCACCGCGCCGAGGTCGGCGTCGATCGCCGTCGGCACCGAGATCTGGCTGATGGCGATGTCGGGGTCCTTCAGCCCGTGCCCGGTGAGGACGCAGACGACGGTCGCGGCGGGCCCGAGACCGTCGGGCAGCCCCGTCGCCAGCAGCCCGGCCACCGAAGCGGCCGAAGCCGGCTCGCAGAAGACCGACTCCTCGGTGGCCAGGAAGCGGTAGGCGTCGAGGATCTGCTGGTCGGTCACCGCGGCGATGCCCCCGCCCGACTCCGAGGCCGCCGCCGTCGCCCCGTACCAGCTCGCCGGGTTGCCGATGCGGATGGCGGTGGCCACCGTCTCGGGGTGCTCGATCGCGTGCCCGGCGACGATGGGCGCGGCACCGGCGGCCTGGAACCCGAGCATGCGAGGCAGACGGGTCGACCGCCCCGCCTCCCGGTACTCGAGGTAGCCCTTCCAGTAGGCCGTGATGTTGCCGGCGTTGCCCACCGGGATGCAGTGGACGGCGGGAGCGTCCCCGAGGGCGTCGACCACCTCGAACGCCCCCGACTTCTGGCCCTCGATCCGGAAGGGGTTCACCGAGTTGACGACGGTGACGGGAGCCCGCTCGCCGAGCTCACGGACGATGGTCAGCGCCTCGTCGAAGTTGCCTCGTACCTGGAGGACCTTGGCTCCGTGGATGAGCGCCTGGGCCAGCTTGCCGAGGGCGATGTGCCCTTCGGGGATCAAGACGGCGCAGGTCAGGCCCGCCCGCGCAGCAAAGGCGGCGGCCGAGGCCGACGTGTTGCCGGTCGAGGCGCACACCACGGCTTTCGCCCCCTGCTCGGCCGCCTTCGAGATAGCGACCGTCATCCCCCGGTCCTTGAACGAGCCGGTCGGGTTGGCCCCTTCCACCTTGAGGAGGACCCGGGCGCCGACGCGCTCGGAAAGCCGCGGGGCGGGCACGAGCGGCGTGCCGCCTTCGAGG
>JAJZJT010000114.1 GCA_021809995.1 Actinomycetes bacterium | reverse complement strand
GGGCAGGCCGTAAGCGCTCCGAGCGCCGCGGTGCACGACGGTCCCGGTGGTCCCGGCGGTCGCGGGCCAGTCACCATCGTCATCCCGTGCTGGAACCGGTCGGAGTACACGGTCCGGTGCCTCCAGGCCATCCATGCGGCCACTGCGCCCGGCACCTACGAGGTCGTCCTCGTCGACAACGGCTCGACGGACGCCACTGCCAACCTGACCGACGACCCGTCCAACCCCGTCCTCACCGTCGTACGCAACGACACGAACCGCGGCTACGCGGTCGCCTGCAACCAGGGGGCCCGGGTCAGCTCCCGCGACGTGCTCGTCTTCCTCAACAACGACACCGAGGTGCAGCCCGGCTGGCTCGAGCCGCTCCTCGACGAGCTCGACCACCATCCCGAGGTGGCAGCGGTCGGCGCTCGCCTCCTCTACCCCGACGGGACGGTGCAGCACGCCGGCGTCGACCTCGTGCTCGGCCCCGACGGCGTCCTCGACGGCGTCCACCGCGGCGTCGGCGCGAGAGGCGACGACCCCGCCGTCCTCGACCGGAGCGTTGTCCCCGTCGTCACGGGCGCCCTCCTCGCCGTGCGGCGTGACGCCTTCTGGGCGGTCGGGGGGTTCGACGAGCACTACTGGAACGGCAACGAGGACGTCGAGCTGTGCCTGTCGCTCGGTGCCGCAGGCTGGCGGGTCGTCTACCGGCCCGACAGCTGTGCCGTCCACCACGAGTCGGCGTCCGGGCCCGAGCGCTTCGCCAAGGTCTCCGACAACCGCCGCCGGCTCCACGGACGCTGGGCCGCCCGGGTGGTCGTGGAGACGCGAGCCGGGGGCGCAAGGGAGGCGGACCGTGACGGTACCGCTCGTCGAGTCACCGTCCTCGGGTCGTTCACCGACGACGGTGTCGAGCGCGAGCTCACCGCCGCACTGCTCGAAGCCGGCACGCCCGTCGTCACGGCGTCCTTCGAGCCCGGCGCCTGGGGCACGTCGTTGCCGCGGCTCGGGCTCCCCGGCTCGACGGTCGTCGCCGTGCTCCCACGTACACCCCCGACGCTCCAGCTCACGGACCTGCCCGAGTGGGAAGAGGCGGACCGGCAACTTCTGGTGTGCGCCGCGGTGCGCGGCGAGCTGGCACCGTGGCAACGCCGCCTCGCCGACACGGCGACGGCGTGGGTGACCTTCGGGGCGGACGACACCGCGGCCGGCATCAGTGAGGCCCTCAAGGCGCTCGTCGAGCTCGCCGGGGACGACCGCTCCGAGCCTTCGGACCTGCCCGAGGACGCCGCCCCGCCCGCCGGCCCTGGCATCGCTGCCGCCCGCGGCGTCGAAGACGCAGGTGCGCTGCCCAGCCGGCCCCGGAGCGCACCCCGACCGTCCCCCGTCTCTCCTCGTCCTACAGCAGCTGAGCGGTCGGCTGCCTCGGCCTGATGACGACCCTCGACCTCGATGTCGGCAACGGCTCGGACAGCAGTACCGCGAGCCGCAACGGTTCGGGAGCCGGCTCGGCGGGAGCCGTGAAGCACGACCTCGCCGACCTGGCCCTGGCCGGCGGGTCCGCGCTCTTCGACGTGCCCCGTTCGGCCTCGAGCCTCGCCGCTCCCGACATCGAACGCTTCCTCGCCCACTCGCGCCGCTTCTTCGACGCACGCCGCTACACCAACACCGGGCCGGTGGCCGGCGAGCTCGAGCGCCGGCTCGCCGAGTTCCACGAGGTGGAGCACTGCGTCACCTTCGCCAGCGGCTTCTGGGCCCTCGTGCTCGCCCTGCGAGCCCTCGCCCTGCCCGGACGCCGCGAGGTCGTGCTCCCGTCCCTCACCTACCGGCGCATGGCCGACGTCGCCCAGTGGGCCTCGCTCGTCCCTCGCTTCTGCGACGTCGACCCAGCCACCTTGGCGATCGACGCGTCGACCGTCGAGCCGTGCCTCGGGCCGGACACCGCGGTGGTCCTCGCCGTGCACCCGATCGTCAACTGCTGTGCCGTCGACGAGGTCGAGGAGCTCGCCAGGTCGCGCCGGCTGCCGCTCCTCGTCGACGGTGTCGAGTCGTGCTACGAGACCTTCCACGGCCGCAAGGTCGGCTCGTTCGGGAACGCCGAGGTCTTCTCCCTCCACGCCAGCAAGCTGATCAACGGCTTCGAGGGGGGCTACCTCACCACCGACGACGGCGACCTCGCCACGCAGCTGTCGCTCCAACGCGGCTTCGGCTTCAACGGCCACGACAACGTCGTGCACTTCGGCCTCAACGCCAAGCTCAACGAGGTGCACGCGGCGATGGCGCTGGCCAACCTCGACGAGCTCGAGGAGCAGGTCGCCGACCACCGCCGCCGGTACCACGCCTACCGTCGCGCCCTCGCCGGGGTCCCCGGCGTCCGGCTCCTCGCCTTCGACGAGACCGAGCGGACGTCCTGCAAGAACATCGTCGTCGAGCTCCTCGACGAATGGCCCCTCGCTCGCTCTCTCACCCTCGAGGTCCTCCAGGCCGAGGGGATCCTGGCCCGTGCCTACTACGCGCCGGCGCTCCACCAGAAGCCGACGGCCTACCGCACCATCGCCGGTCACCTGCCGAACACCGAGCACCTCGCTGAGCGGTTCGTCCTGCTCCCCTCAGGCTCGCGCGTCACCGAGGCCGACATCGTGGCCATCGCCGGGCTGCTCCGGTTCCTCGCCACCAGCGGCGACGCCGGCGCGCTGGCCAGCAAGAGCGAGACGGCTCCAGGCACCGTCTCGACGACGGAGGGGCCCCCGTGAGCACGCTGAAGCGGGTCCCGACCGATTTCGCCGTCCTCGGGGGCACGCCGGCCTTCGACCACCCGCTGCCGGTGGGACAGCTCTACTTCCCCTCGTGGGAGCGGTACGAGGAGGCGATGCGGGGCATCTTCGAGCGGGGCTGGTTCACCAACCACGGTCCTCTCGCCCAGGAGCTCGAGCGGCGCTTCGCCGAGCTCGCGGACGTGCGCAACGCCATCACGGTCACGAACGCCACGCTCGGCCTCGTCATGGGAGCGAAGGCGCTCGGGCTGACCGGCAGGGTGGTGGTGCCGAGCTTCACCTTCGTGGCGACTGCCCAGGCGATGACCTGGGCCGGGCTCGAGGTCGTCTTCGCCGACGTCGACCGGGAGACCCACCAGCTCACGCCGGCCACCCTGGCCCCGGTGCTCGACGACGACGTCTCCGCCGTCCTCGCCGTCAACCTGTGGGGTGGCACGTGTGGTCCCGACGCACTCGAGGAGCTCTGCGCCGAGCGTGGCGTCACCCTGTTCTTCGACTCGGCCCACGGCACCGGCGTGTCCGTCGGCGGCCGCCCCCTCGGGGGGCGCGGTGCGCTCGAGGTCTTCTCGTTCCATGCCACCAAGACCCTGAGCGCCACGGAAGGCGGGTGCGTCTGCACGGACGACGACGAGCTCGCCTCCCGCCTGCGCAACATCCGCAGCAGCTACGGAGCGGGGGCGCCGGTCGCCGTCGAGGTGACGGGCAACGGGCGCTTCTCGGAGGCACAGGCAGCGATCGCCCTCCTCAACCTCGACGACCTCCCGGCCAACGTCGCCAACAACGCCCGCCTCCACACCGCCTACACCGAGGGCTTGGCCGGTATCGACGGGATCCGCGTCGTCGCGCCGACCGGAGCCGACGAGAGCACCTATCCCTACCTGGTCGCCGAGGTCGACGAGACGACCTTCGGGATGAGCCGGGACGCTCTGGTCGGCCTGCTGGCTGCCGAGAACGTCATCGCCCGTCGGTACTTCCGCCCAGGGGTCCACCGGCTCCCCCCCTACCGCGACGACCCCCGCAACGTCGCCCTGCATCTGCCGACCACCGAGCACCTCGCGCGCACCCTCGTCCAGTTGCCGATCGGGGCGCTGGTGGACCTCGGCTCCGTCGAGCGCATCTGCACCCTCGTGGGCGCCGCCCACCGGCTGTCGGGCCACCTGGTCGCCCGCGAGGCGGCCTGACGTGCGGGCCGGCATCATGCAGCCCTACTTCTTCCCCTACGCCGGGTACTTCGCGCTGGTGGCCGCCTCGGACACCTGGGTGGTCTTCGACACCGCCCAGTACGCGCCCAAGACGTGGATGAACCGCAACCGGGTCCTCGCCCCCCAGTCGGGATGGTGCTGGGTGACGGTCCCCGTCCGCCACGGGACCCGGTCGGTGCGCGTCCACGAGGTCGAGGTGGCCGACCCCGCCCGGGCCGAGCAGTCGGTGCTCGGCGCGCTCAGCCACTACCGGCGCCACGCCCCCCACTGGCGCGCCGTCGAGGGCCTCGTACGCCGCACGTTCGGGACCCTGCGACGCCCGTCCCTCACCGACCTCGACGTGGCTGGCCTCGTCGCCGTCTGCGAGTACCTCGGGATCGCCTGCTCCCCGCTCGTCTGCTCCGAGCTCGACCTGCACCTCGGTGCGGTCGACCATCCCGGAGGCTGGGCGCCGGCCATCGCGTCCGCCCTCGGTGCTGACGCCTACGTGAACCCCGTCGGCGGCGCCCACCTCTTCCGGACGTCCGAGTTCGCGGAGCGGGGCATCGCTCTCCAGTTCCTCGAGCTGCCGCCGCTCGCCTATGCGACCGGTCCTTTCGCCTTCGAGCCCGCCCTCTCCATCCTCGACGTCCTGATGTGGAACGAGCCGGCCGAGGTGGCCCGCGCCCTCGCCGCGGCGACCGTCACCACGGCGGCACCCGACTGCGACCCCGCCTGCGTCCCGGCGCGAGGTGCGTGACCGTGCCGCTCCTGTCCGTCCTGGTGCCCGCCTTCCGTCCCCACTACCTCGACACCTGCATCGCCAGCATCCTCGGGCAGTCCTTCACCGACTACGAGCTGCTCGTCAGCGACGACTCGGACGGGGACGACATCGCGTCGGTCGTCTCCAAGTGGAACGACCGGAGGATCCGCTACGAGCGCAATCCCGACCGCCAGCAGCCCGGAGCGAACCGCGACTTCCTCATCTCCCAGGCATCGGGGCGCTATCTCAAATTCGTCTTCGACGACGACTTCCTCCTTCCCCGCTCCCTCGAGCTCCTCTGCGCGGCCGCCGAGGCGCAGCGGGCGAAGCTCGTCTTCCACGGGCGCTACGTCGTCGACACAGACGGCCGCGTGATCGACGAGGGCCTCGTCGCCCCGCCCGACCGCGTCGTGCCCATCCCGGCCAAGGTGGTCTTCGACCACATCGTCGCCGAGCACACGAACCTCATCGGGGAGCCGAGCAACATCCTCCTCGACGCCGGCGCCCTCGCGTCGATCGACCGCCCCTTCGGGCTCGACGGCATGCGCATGCGCTTCCTGACCGACGTGGCCCTCTACGTGAACTTCGCCCACCACGGGTTCCCGATGGCCGCCGTCGGCCGGCACGGCTCGTGCTTCCGGTGCCACGCGACCCAGAGCAGCGCCGCAGGTGGCGCCATCCACTCGGCTGGTCTCTTCGAGTGGGAGCTGCTCCTGCGGTGGGTGACCGACCAGGGCTACGTCACGACGGACGTGTGCGAAGCCGGCCTCGCAGAGCTCCACCGGTCCTACGACGAGCACGTCGCCGATCTTCCCGAGCTCGGGCGCTTCGCCGCCCTCGGCAGCGGAGCGGACGCGGAAGGCCGCTACCTCTCCCCCGCCTACCTCGCCGCCCTCGACGACGCATGGGCGGCGGTCGACGCCCGGGCGGCGGCGGCCCGTCGTCCCGACCCGGTCCGGTCATGACCCGCTCGACGACATCGGACTACCACGAGTACCCCAAGACGCTCCCACCCGACGACTTCTGGGGGCAGGTACGGCGGACGGTGAACGGCCGACCGGTCCCCTCCGAGCAGATCGACCTGATCGTCGCCGCCGTCCGCGACGGGCTCGGGCTCGACGCCGACGACGACCTCCTCGACGTGGCATGCGGGAACGGCGCGCTCACCAACCTGCTCGCACCCGCCTGTCGGAGCGTCGTGGGCGTCGACCACTCCGACTACCTCGTCGACGTGGCGCACCGCAACTTCGAGGACCCGCCCCGGGTGACCTTCGCACTCGGGGACGCCGCCGACCACGCCGAGCACGAGCCCGAGCCCGAGCGCTTCACCAAGGTGCTCTGCTACGGGAGCTTCTCGTTCTTCCCCGAGGGGACGGCCCGGCGGTGGCTCACGGCGCTCGCCCGACGGTTCACGCAGGTCGACCGGGTCCTCCTCGGCAACCTACCCGACCGCGACCGGGCACCCACCTTCTACGGCGACCGTCCCGGCTGGCAGGCCGAGCTCGGCGACCCCGACGCCCCCATCGGCATCTGGCGCTCGGCGGACGAGGTCCAGGACCTTGCCGCGGCATGCGGCTGGAGAGCCCGCCTGTCGGTCATGCCGCCGCGCTACTACGCCAGCCACTACCGCTTCGACGCCGTGCTCGAGCGGGCGGCGGGCTGAACCCGCAGCTTCCCGCACGGGCGCTCAAGGTCGCGGCCCCGCCGGCCGATGTTCACCGATGAGCCGCCACGGGACGGCGCTCGCACCAGACGGCCACGGACCGGCCCGGACCATCGACACAACGGTCGGACCCGCTCGGAAGGTGTGATGATGCGCAACCGCATCGGCATGATCGGCATCCCTGCCGGCGTCGTCGCCATCGTGGTGATGCTGATCGTCCCCATGCCGTCGTTCGTCCTCGACGTGCTGATCAGCGCCAACATCGCCGGCGCCGTCATCGTGCTCCTCATGAGCATGCACGTCCAGAAGCCGCTGGACTTCTCGGTCTTCCCTTCGTTGCTGCTGGTGGCCACCATGTTCCGCCTCGCGCTGAACGTGAGCGCCACGCGGCTCGTGCTGCTGCACGGCTACGCGGGGACGGTGATCCAGTCCTTCGGGAGCTTCGTCGTCGGTGGTTCGCTCGTCGTCGGCCTGGTCGTCTTCCTCATCCTCATCGTCATCCAGTTCGTCGTCGTCACCGCCGGTGCCGGGCGCGTGGCCGAGGTCGCCGCCCGCTTCACCCTCGACGCCATGCCCGGCAAGCAGATGGCCATCGACGCCGATCTCAACTCGGGGCTGATCACCGAGGCCGAGGCGCGCCGGCGCCGCCAGGAGATCGCCAACGAGGCCGACTTCTACGGAGCCATGGACGGTGCGTCCAAGTTCGTCCGGGGCGACGCCGTCGCCGCCGTGGTCATCACCGCCATCAACCTGCTCGGCGGCTTCGCCGTCGGCATGCTCCAGCGGCACCTGTCGGCCAGTGCCGCCGTGCACACCTACAGCCTGTTGAGCGTGGGCGACGGCCTCGTGTCCCAGATCCCCGCCCTGCTGCTGTCGATCTCGACGGGGCTCGTGGTGACCCGCGCCACGACCGAGGACGACTTCGGCACCGACGTCGTCTCCCAGGTCCGGCGCCAGCACCGGGCCGTGCGGGTCGCCAGCGTCGTGATCCTCCTGCTCGCCTTCGTGCCCGGCCTCCCCCACATCGCCTTCCTGGTGGTGGGCGGGCTCCTCTTCGTCCTCTCCGGACGGCTCGCCAAGGCCGTGCCCTCGGACACGTCCGCCGACGAGTCGGTCCAGCCCGAGGCACCCGACATCGACGCGCCCCAGGTCCTCGCCGGCGAGGTGCGCGTGGACCCCCTCGAGCTCGAGCTCTCGCTCGACCTCATCGACCTCGTCGACGCGACCAAGGGCGGCGACCTCCTCGAGCGGGTGAAGGGGCTCCGGCGCAAGGTCGCCGGCGACCTCGGCCTGATCGTCCCGCCCGTGCGCACGCGCGACAACCTCGACCTCGAACCCGGCACGTACGCCATCCGCTTGCACGGTGTCGAGGTCGGCCGCGGGCAGGCCCCGCCCGGCCGCCTGCTGGCCATCGGGGACGGACTGGTCGGGCTGCCCGGCGAGGAGACCGTCGAGCCCGTCTTCGGGCTGTCGGCCAAGTGGGTGCCGGCCGAGCTCCGTCAACAGGCGCTCATCGCCGGAGCGACGGTCGTCGACCGATCATCCGTGATCACCACGCACCTCGGCGAGGTGATCGCCGACAACGCCGGCCGCCTCCTGTCCGCGCAGCAGCTCCGCACGCTGCTCGACCTCGTCAAGGAGCGCGAGCCGGTCGTGATCGAGGAGATGGCCGCCGCCCAGGTGAGCCTGAGCGAGCTCCAGCACGTGCTGTGCGACCTGCTCGACGAGGGCGTCCCCATCCGCGACCTCGCCCGGATCACCGAGGCCGTCAGCGAGCGGGCCCGCACCTCGAAGGACCCGGACGCCCTCGTCGAGGCGGCCCGCGACGCGCTCGGCCCGGCGATCACCTCCCTGTACGCGGCCGAGGGGACGCTGGCGGTCATCACCATCGACGCCGTCGACGAGCGCTCCCTCGTCGAGGCGGTCGTCAACGGGGACCGCGGCGCCGTGCTGGCCATCGAGCCCCAGAAGGCAGAGACGCTCGTCGAACAGGTCCGCGCCCTCGCCGAGCAGGCCGAGCAGCAGGGGCGACGACCCGTGCTGCTCTGCTCCTCGCGCCTCAGGCCGGCGGTCCACCGGCTGCTGGCCGGCCCCGTTCCCCGCCTCGGCGTGCTCGCGGTGAACGAGATCGGACCTCAGGTACAGCTCGAACGGATAGGGACGGTGCACCTTGCCAACGAGATCGCTGCAGTTTGACGGCCCCGACCTCGAGGCGGTCCTCGAGGAGGCCCTCGCCGAGGCTGGCCCGGGGAGCCGGATCGTGGCCGCCGACCGCGTCCGCAAGGGCGGGATCGCCGGGTTCTTCGCCCGCGAGCACTTCGAGGTGCGCGTCGAGGTCGACGACGACGGTGGGCGTCCGGCCGCGCGTCAAGGGTCCCCAGGGGGGAGCAGCGCCCGGGGCACCGGCGGCACGGCGGAACCAGCACCGCGTGGAAAGACGGCCGGTGGGCACCACGCGGCACCCGCCGTGCCACGTGGGGACGGTGCCGTCGGCACGCCCTCACCGAGCACGGACGCGACCTCGCACCGGTCCTTCGCCGAGCTGGCGGACGGCACCGA
>JAJZJT010000113.1 GCA_021809995.1 Actinomycetes bacterium | reverse complement strand
CCGATCTTCGGACCGCGACGACCGTTGGGAGACGGGGCGACTGCGACGGCCCGGCACCGGCCCGCCCGCTCCGATCCCCGGTCACCACCGGACACCACCGAACGGCTGCCGGCTGGCGGAGCCCCCGCCTCCGGCTGGCGGAGCCAGACCGTGCCGAGACCCGTCGAAGGATCGAACCGCTACCATCCCGGCCTCGACGGCCTGCGGGCCGTCGCGGTCCTCGCCGTCATCGCCTACCACCTCGGCTTCGGCTGGGCGTCGGGGGGCCTGCTGGGCGTCGAGGTCTTCTTCGTGCTGTCGGGCTACCTGATCACCGACCTGCTGGTGAACGAGCACCGGCGGAGCGGCCGCGTCGACCTCGGTCAGTTCTGGCTGCGCCGCGCCAAGCGTCTGCTGCCGGCCCTCTTCGTCATGCTGGCAGCAGTCGTGGTCTGGGCGACGCTGGTCGACCCGGCGCGCCTCGCCGCGGTCCGCAGTGACCTGCCGGCCGCGGTGCTCTACGTCAGCAACTGGTGGTTCATCTTCCACCACGTCTCGTACTTCGCCCGCTTCGGCCCGCCGTCACCGCTCGGCCACCTCTGGTCGCTGGCGATCGAGGAGCAGTTCTACGTGGTGTGGCCCCTCGTCGTCGTAGCGGCCTTCCGCCTGGCCCGGTGGCGCCGGGCTCTCGTGGCGCTGACCGTCCTCGGGGCGGCCGCCTCGGCCGTCGAGATGGCGCTCCTCTACGTCCCCGGCGGCAACCCGACACGCGTCTACGACGGCACCGACACGCGTGCCTTCGCACTGCTGATCGGCGCCGCTCTCGCCCTGCTCCTCCCGCGGGCCCGGTCGTTCGGTGCGGTGAGCGGCGGGGCCCGCCGGGTCCTCGGGGCCGTCGGAGGCGCGGCGCTCGCCGGCATCTTCGTGCTCCTGTGGCGGACGGGCGAGTACTCGACCTTCCTGTACCGCGGCGGGATGGTCGTGCTCTCGGTGCTGACCGCCGTCGTCATCGCGGTCACCATCCACCCGGGCGCACGGCTCGGCCGCCTGCTCGGCGCCGAGCCGCTGCGCTGGCTGGGCGAGCGCTCCTACGCCGTCTACCTGTGGCACTACCCGGTGATCGTGCTGACGACGCCCGTCGGGGCCCAACCGAGCCTGGCGCGGGGCACCCTCCAGGTGGCAAGCAGCGTGGTGCTGGCCGGGGCATCGTGGCGCTTCGTCGAGCAGCCGGTCCGGACCGGTGCCTTGGGTCGCCTGTGGGAACGGGCGCGTCGGCGCGACTGGCGGTCGGTCCCCCGGATCGGACCGGTACGTGCCGTGGCGGCAGGGGGCATCGTCGCCACCCTGTCGGTGTGCGTGGTCGGCCTCGCCGGCCTCGTCGCTCCCCCACCGACCGCCTTGCCGACCAGCCTGGGCAACGTGATGACGGTGCCGCGCGACCCGACCACGACGAGGGGCACCCGCGCTCCCACCCCGACCGACCCGAGCCCGACCACGTCGACGACCACGACAACGCCGCCTTCCGGGCAGGGCGTGACGGCGATCGGAGACTCGATCATGGTGGACGCCGCGCCCTACCTCGAACAGCTCCTCCCCGGCATCGCCATCGACGCAAAGGTGGGCCAGCAGCTCGTCCAGGCCCAGGCCGACGTGGCGCAGCTCCGGGCCCAGGGGCTCATCGGCGACGGCGTCATCGTCGAGCTGGGGACGAACGGCCCGTTCACCGCCCAGCAGCTCGAGGCGTTCCTGGCGTCCCTCGGGCCGATGCGCCGCATCGTCCTCGTCAACACCCGGGTCCCCCGACCGTGGGAGCAGCCGGTCAACGCCACCATCGACGCCGTGGCCCAGATCACCCCCCACGCTCGCCTCGTCGACTGGTACGACGCGAGCGCGGCGACACCCCAGTACTTCTACCCCGACGGCGTCCACCTCGACCCGGCGGGGGCCCGCTTCTACGCGTCGCTCCTCGCCCAGGCCGTCGAGGCACCCGGGTGAGGACCGGGGCCGTCCGTCAGGCCACCCCGGTGCGGGTCACGAAGGCCAGGTGCACCGCGGTCGGCCGCGTGCCGCCGGGCGTGCCCGTCGGCACCTCGAGGGCCACCTGGAGATGAGCGACGTCGACCGGCCTCGGACCGGCGAGGCCGGCGAGGCCGGCGAGCAGGAGCTCGCCGCCGACCCGCCCGACGACAGCGCTCGCCACCTCGCGCGCGCTCCCGCGACAGACGGCCGCGCCCGACGACGGTACCCCCGCCGGCGCCGGCGCCGGCGCCCACGCGCCGGAGCAGGAGCGCACGGCGACCGACAGCGTCGGTGCGCTGCCCGACGGCGGCCGTGGCGACCACCCGCTCGGCACGACCTCGAGGACGACGCCTGCGAGACCACGGGACGCCGTCGCGCTGAGGTCGACCTCGGAGGTGACAACGCTGCCTGGGTCAAGGGCGGGGTGGGCGCCGGCGAGGCCGGCAAGGCCAGGTGGCGAGCTCGTGGTGAGCGCGGACGGGGAGACGGGGACGTTGAGCGTCCGGCTGCCCAGCGACGCGACGGCGGCGACAGCCATGGCCACGCACGCGAGGGGCACCGCCCACGTCTCCCAACCACTGCGCTTCGCCCGGCTCGCTACCCCTGCACGGTTCCGGGACCGCTTCCTTGCTGGTCCTCTCGTCGTCTCCGCCCCTTCGCTCGTGGGCGACCGCACGCCTTGCTGTGGCGCTCCCCGCCGCAGGCTGACAAACTTGTACGTCATGGTGTTCCTCGGTCACGGAACGTGGCCTGCCGAGCAACGACATCACAATGAGTGACAACGAGACGACAACCCGAAGTGACGTGGGCACGCCCCTCGACCACTCGGACCCCGTCCGCCTCCTGGTCGCCGAGGACGATGCGTCGAGCCGCCTGGCCACGCGCCGCTTCTTCGAGCGGATGGGCTACGTCGTCGACGAGGCAACCGACGGACCCGGCGCCCTCCAGGTGCTCTCCCGAGGCGAGACGGACCTCGTCCTGCTCGACCTCGGGCTACCGGGGATCGACGGCGACCAGGTCCTCGCCAAGACGCGCCGGGACAGCGGCGTGCCGGTGATCGTGTGCACCGGGCGCGACTCGGAGGACGAGCGCATCCGGGTCCTCGACCTCGGCGCCGACGACTACCTCGTCAAGCCCCTCTCCTTCCCCGAGCTCGAGGCGCGCATCCGGGCGGTCCTCCGCCGGGGGCAGTCGTCCTCGTCGGCAGCCGTGCTCGACCACGGGGACCTGCGGATCGATCGGGGCACCCGGACCGTCACCCTGCACGGCGCCGCCGTGGAGCTCACCCGGCGCGAGTTCGACCTCCTCGCGTTCCTCGCCGCCGCCCCCGGACAGGTGTTCACGCGCGAGGACCTGCTGGAGCACGTGTGGGGCTCGACCGAGTCGTGGCAGGTCCCGGCGACGGTGACCGAGCACATCCGCCGGATCCGGGCCAAGGTCGAGGCCGACCCCGATCGGCCTGCCTGGATCGAGACCGTGCGGGGCGTCGGCTACCGCTTCGTCTCGCGCAGCGCCTGAGCGGGCACCCGGGGCGACGAGCGCGGGCGGTGGTCCCGGTCCGGCCCGCCCTCCCGCACTAGCCTCGGACGCGCATGCCCTCGCCAGTGCCTGCCGCCGTCACTCCCCACGCCCTCGACCTCGCCCTGCTCGTGCTGCGGGTGGCGGTCGGGGGCGTCTTCGTCGCCCACGGCGTCAACCACATCGTGGGAGGCGGCAAGATCGCCGGCACGGCACGGTGGTTCGAGAGCCTCGGCATGCGACCCGGCTGGCTCCACGCCTGGACGGCCAGCCTGACCGAGGCCGGCGCCGGAGCCCTGCTCGTCGTCGGCCTGCTGACGCCGCTCGCCGCGGCGGGCGTCGTCGGAGTGATGGCTGTGGCCTGGGTCACCAACCACCTGAAGAACGGCTTCTTCATCTTCCGCCCCGGCGAGGGTTGGGAGTACGTCATGGTCCTCACGGTTGCCGGGCTCGCCCTGGCCGACCTCGGGCCCGGTGCGTGGAGCCTCGACCGCTTGGCCGGCCTGACCGGGCTGTGGGGGTGGACCGGCCTCGTCATCGCCGCAGTCGCCGGGTTCGGGGGCGCGGCCCTCCTGCTGGCGACGTCCTGGCGTCCAGGTTCCGGGTCGTCCTGACACCGCCCCAGGCCAGCCGGCTCTCGGCACCCGTCGGCGTGCCCGCCGGCCTCCGGGTCAGTGGACGGCGGAGCGGGTGGCGAGGAACGCGGTGATGCCCGACGCGATGGCCCGGGCCATCGCCTGCTGCCACGACGGCTGCACGAGGAGGGAGGCGTCGAGGGCGTTCCGCATGTTGGCGCACTCGACGAACACCTTCGGGACCGTCGAGAGGTTGGTCCCTGCCAGGTCGTTGCGCGGCTGGATGCCGTCGACGCCGTCGTAGGTGCTGACGGGCTCGACGCCGCTCGCCACGATGGCGTCGCGGATGGAGGAGCCGAGCACGGCCGAAGGGCCCACGATGGCGTCGTTGACCCCGTCGGCGACGGGCTCGAGGACGGTGAAACCGCGCCCGTACGGCGGGCCCCCGTCGGCGTGGATCGACACCGCAGCGTCCGAGTCGAACGCGTTGCCGATGGCAGCTCGTTGGGTGACGCACGGCCCGACGCCCGAGTTCGAGCTCCGTGTCAAGAGGACGTCGGCGCCCTCGGCCTCGAGGTCTGCCTGCAGGTAGCGGGCCACGTTCCAGTTGAACTCGGCTTCCGTGTAGCCGGTGTCGGTGGCGGTGCCGGTCGTGTCGCACGTCTCGAACGAACGCCCGTTCCATACGAGCTGGTCGATGATGCCCGGGGCCGCGAAGTTCCCTCCGTTGTGCCCCGGATCGATGGTCACGCGGGTGCCGGCGAGCACGGGGCCCGGTGCGGTTCCCTCGAAGGAAGCGTCGCCGAAGGTGAAGACACCGCCGTCAGCCGCCAGCATCAGGTAGCCGTGACCGGAGGGTGTCGCCTCCATGGCCACCACGCCGCGTAGCAGCGGATGCCCGCCCATCGAGCCGTAGAAGGCGGCGTCGCCGAAGGAGAAGATCCCCCCGTCGGCGGCGACCAGCCAGTAGCCGCCACCGCCCGGGACGGCCGCCATGCCGACGACCGGCTGGTCGAGCGGCTTGCCGCCCATCGAGCCGTAGAAGGCGGCGTCGCCGAAGGAGAAGATCCCCCCGTCGGCGGCGACCAGCCAGTAGCCGCCACCGCCCGGGACGGCCGCCATGCCCACCACCGGCTGGTCGAGCGGCCCCGACAGCCCGCCGAGGGGCGGCGCCGTCCCGAACGACGCGACGCCGCCGGCCGCGGTTGCAACCCAGTACCCGCACCCGTCCGCGGTGGCTGCCACGGCGACGGGTGGGCTCGGCACCGGGTGCGTGGCCGGGGCGGGGCAGCTACCGGCGGCGGCAGGACGGAGAGTTGAGGCGGTCGCTCGCCGGCCGCCGACCACGGCGAGGGCTCCGGCTGCCGCCACCACCGCCAGGGTGACGACGAGCACCCGCCTGCAGGCACCGGGCCAGCCGGCATCCATGAGCCGCAATGCTCGCCGCGTCACCACCACGTGGCCCCCCCTCTGCGGTCCGTCCCACCCGTACGGTAGCAAGCGGGACGGCGCTCTTTTGGCCCGACGGACGACGAGGGGCCCGCTCAGGCGGTCTGGGAGCGGCCCCGGTCGGCCACCGCCTGGCGGCGGCGCTCGACCTCGTCGGGGCTGGCGTTTCCGGCGGCCAGCCACTCGCGGGCCGCCGCGGCCTCGATGGCGCGCGCCTCGCCAGCGGTCACCTCGGCCCCCTCGGCGTACGTGCGCAGGATCCGGCGCACACCGGCGCGGTCGTTCGAGACGATGTCGGCGGCGAGTGCGCGGCAGAAGGGCAGCAGGTCGCCGTGGGCCACCACGTGGTTCACGAGCCCCCACGAGAGCGCCGTGGCCGCGTCGATGAAGTTCCCCGTGGTGCTCAGCTCGCGGGCCCGGCGCACGCCGACGGCTTGGGGCAGCAGGACGGTCAGTCCCCATCCGGGCTGGACGCCGACGCGGGCATGGGTGTCGGCGAAGCGGGCCCGCTCCGAGGCGACGAGGAAGTCGCACTGGAGGACGAGCTCGAAGCCCCCGGTGATCGCCACACCGTTGACCGCGCCGATGAGCGGCTTGGTGATCGACGGGAGCGGGGTGCGGGGACCGCGGGTGGCGACGACGGTCGAGGTCAGGTCGTGGTCGCCCCGGCCCAGCTCCTTCAGGTCGAGACCGGCGCAGAAGGCGGGGTCGGCGCCGGTGAGGATGACGACGTCGACCCCGTCGTCCGCCTCGAGGTCCTCGAAGGTCGAGACGAGCGCCCGGCGCAGCTCGGCGTTCAGGGCGTTGCGCGCGTCGGGCCGGTTGAGCGTCACGGTGGCGATGCCCTCGGACACGTGCACGAGGACGACACCGGCACGAGCGCTTCCGGGCTCGGGTGCGGCGGTGCGTTCAGGGGGAGCGCTCATGGTGCGATCCTGCCACGCCGTCCGCCGGGCAGGCACCTCGGGCCGCCTCGTCGCCGGCGTCGCCGGCGTCGTCGGCGTCGCCGGCGTCGTCGGTACCGCCGCCCGTGGCGCCGGGCGGGACGGCCGGCGGACAGGCGGGGTCGTCCGGTTCCACGCGCGTCGGCCACCAGAAGCCCCGGCCCGTGTCGACGACGATGGCGGGGAGGAGCACGCTACGGACGAGCAGGGCGTCGAAGAGCACGCCGCCGGCCACGACGAGGCCGATCTGGCGGATCGGCAGCAGGGGCAGCACGAGGAGCGCCGAGAACGTGCCCGCCAGGATCAGCCCGGCAGCCGTCAGCACGCCGCCGGTGGCGGCGACCGCCCGTTCCATCCCCGACACGTCAGGCGGGGCCGGCCCGCTTCCGTTCGCGCGCTCGCGTACGAGCTCCTCGCGGGCGCGCGCCATCAGGAAGATCGTGTAGTCGACCCCCAGCGCCACGAGGAGCACGAAGCCGAGCAGGGGCACCGTCGGGTCGATGCCGGGCCAGCGGAGCACCGAGTGCGCCAGCGCCGAGGCCGCCCCGAGCACGGCGAGGTACGAAGCGGCGACGGTCGCCGCCACCAGGACGGGACCGGCGAGCGCCCGGAGCACGAGGGCAAGCACGGCGACGGCGACGGCGAGCACGGCCGGACCGACGACGAGCAGGTCGCGCTGGGCTGCTGCGCGGGCGTCCACGTCCTCGGCGCTCTGACCGCCCACCAGGGCCCTCTGGCCGACGGTCCGGGCGAGGGCGGCGCGAAGCGTCTCGACCGGACGCAACCCGGCCTCACCGAGCGGGGCGGGTCGGAACACGACGTCGAACGCGGCAAGCTGGCCGGCGCGCGTCACCGACCCGACGGCGACGACCTCGGGAGCAGTTGCTGCCACCCGGCGCGCCGGTGCCAGCGCGGCCGGTTGACGGACCACGACGACTGCAGGGGCCACGACCCCGAGGGGGATGCTGCCGGCGAGGAGGTCCATCGCCCTGACCGACGGAGCGCCCGCGGGCAGGTCGTCGACGACGGTCACCTGGGTGTCGAGAGCGTGGAGCCCGGTCGCCAGCACGACGAGGAGGACGACCCCGCTCGTCCAGATCGCCCGGGGGTGGCGCACGACCACCCGGGCGACCGCCCGCCAGGCGCCGCCGAACGCACCGGGTCCGGCCGTGCCTCTCGGGACCCGAGGCCAGAAGACCCCTCGGCCCGAGAGGACGAGCATGGCCGGGTAGGCGGTCAGCAGCACGACGGCCGTGACGGCGACGCCAACCATCCCGACCACGGCGAACCCGCGCGCCACCCCCGAGTCGGCGAGCAGGAGGCAAGCGAGGGCGGCGACGACGGTCGTCGCCGAGGCCGCCACCGTCGGTGCAGCCCGCCGCCATGCCAGCCACAGCGCGTGATGGTCGCTCGAGCGTCCGAGCGGTCCGTGCAGCTCCTCTCGGTAGCGGGCGGTGAGGAGGAGCGCTTCGTCGGTGCCCACCCCGAAGACGAGCACCGTCAACAGCCCCGTGCTCTCCCCGCTCACCGGGACGGCGTGCGCCACGAGCGATGTCGCCGCGTTGGCGACGATCTCGGCGATCGCCACGGCGACGAGGGGCAGCACCCATGCCGTGGGGCTGCGGTAGGTGGCGACGAAGAGCACGCCGACCAGCACGGCGGTGACGAGCACCAGGGTGGTGTCGACCCCGGCCAGGGAGCCGAGGAGGTCCGTCTCGAACGCCGCCGGTCCGGTCACTCCGGCGGTGACGCCGGCGACGTGGTGCGTGGCGAGCGCATGCCGGGCCTCGCCGACGGCGGCCAGCACGGCGCGCTCGTCCCCGGTGACGGTCAGGGGGACGAGGGCCACCCGGCCATCGGGAGCCACGGTGGGCGGCGCTGCGGGTGCGACAGCAGGCCCGACACCACGCCGTACGGCGCGCTCGAAGCCGGAGACCACGGCGACGAGCCGGCCGGGCCGGGCCGGTGCCGCCCCGTCGAGCCGGCACACCACGAGGAGCTCGTTCTCGCTGCGCCCCTCCACCCGGCGCAGGAGCCCGAGGGCGACCGTCGACGGCGCGCCGACCGGCAGGAGGGCCGAGAAGCTCGCCGTCTCGACGGCGCCGAGACCGAGGGCAGCCGGGAGCACCGCCGCCACCACCGCCCCCCAGACGACGAGGACGGCCAACGCGCCGAGGCGCCAGGCAGCCGGCCCGCGGACCAGGCGCCGTGCGCTCCCTGCCCGCGGGCGACGGCCGTGCGGGGAGGGCTCGCCGCGCTCCACGCTCCCAGTAGAGCACCGACACCGGGATACCTGCCAGGGCCAGGGGGCCCTGCCAGGGTCAGGGAGTGAGGACGAGGGCCCGCTCCCTGGTGCGGCGGTCGGCGCCCGGCGGCTCCGGGCGCGGGCCGGGCGCGGGCCTTGCCTGGCGCCGGTGCCGGCGCCGGTACGGCACCTCGACCGTGCGGTACGACAG
>JAJZJT010000112.1 GCA_021809995.1 Actinomycetes bacterium | reverse complement strand
GACCGACTCGGTCGACTACGCCGTCGTCCTCGACGGCGAGCTCGACCTCGAGCTCGACGACGGCGTCACCACCACGGTCCGCCCCGGAACCGTCGTCGTCCAGCGGGGCACCCGCCACGCCTGGCGCAACCGGTCGGGCCGCCCGGTGCGGGTGGCCTTCGTCCTGGTCGGGGCGACACCCGCCGGTTGACCGGTCGCGAGGACCGCAGGCTGGCCCGCGCCGGGGCGCCCGGCCGAACCGTTCCGGGACTCGTCGCTGGCTCGCGGCCGTGACGGTGCTCTCGGCTCAGTTCACGAGCAGCACTACCGCCACGACGACGCCGACGGCCACGACGACGGCCCGCAGGACGGCCGGCGGGACGCGCTTGCCGACGTGCACGCCGAGCTGACCACCCACCAGCGAGGAGACGGCCAGGATGCCGGCCACCACCCACTCGACGTGGCTCACGGCCACGAAGACGACGGCGGCGGTGGCGTTCGACAGACCCACCACGGCGTTCTTCCAGACGTTCAGGCGGTGGATCCCCTCGGTCAGGCCGGCGGCGAGCAACGAGAGCACGATGACACCGACCGCCGCCCCGAAGTACCCGCTGTAGACGGCGGCGCCGAAGAGGGCGACGGGCAGCCACGCCGGTGCGCCCGGCTCGTCACCGTCCTCCGCTCCGGCGGCTCGCGCCCGGGCAGCCAGTCGGGGCCGTGCCGCCATCAGGGCGGCCGCCAGCAGGATCAGGTACGGGACGACCCGCTCGAAGACCGAGCCGGGGAGGAAGACGAGGAGGACCCCTCCCGCGCACCCGCCGACCGCGGCGGTGGCGAGGAGGACGGCGAGCTGCCGGGGGCGGCCGACGAGCTCGCGACGCTGGGTGACGGCGGCGCCGATCGAGGCGGGCACCAGCCCCACGTTGTTGGAGACGTTGGCCACCACGGGCGAGTAGCCGAGGGCGAGCAGCAGCGGGAAGGTGATGAGCGATCCCGACCCCGCCACGACGTTGACCAGGCCGGCGGCCACCCCGGCCGCGGCGATCTCGATGCCCGCGGCCGGCGTCACCGGGGGATCATCGCCGGGGCCGGCCCGACCCGGCAAGCCCCGGAAGGTCGTGGAACGTGCGCGCGTTCGCGGCAGGCAACGGGCCGCAGGCACCGGCGGCCACGGCGTACAACGGTGCTCGCGGGGCCCGTCCCACCGGCAGGCGGCCCCGTTCAGCAGGTCGTGGCGGGCGCTCTGGGTGTCCTGGGCGTGGCGGCCGCGATCGTGGCGGCCGGCGGGGGGGGTCATGCGGGTGGGCAAGATGGCGGGATCCGTGCTGGGCGCCGTGGCGCTCGTCGTCGCCACAGTGGGCATCGCGCTCACGGGCGCCATGGCGCCTGCGGGGGCGGCGGTGTCGTCGACCCCGTCGTCGCCCTGGTCGGTGGCGGCGTCGTACCGGGACGGTGTTGCCGGTCTGAACGCCATCAGCTGCCCGACCACGGCGGTGTGCGAGGCCGTGGGAGCCACCTATTCCCTCAGCACCGCCGCCGGGGCGATCCGGACCACCGACGGCGGGACGACGTGGACCCAACAGGCGCTCCCGACCGACGTGACTGCCGTCAGCGACCTGGCCACCGCGGGGTCCACGTTCGTGGCTGTCGGCATGGGCTCCGGGACCACCGGCGGGGTCGTCCTCACCGACCCACTCCCCGCTCCGACGACGACTGTCGGCCTGCCGGCGGCAGGCTCCACGCTGACCGGCGGGGTGTGGCTGGACGCCTCGGCGGCGAGCCCCGACGGCGTGGCCGGGGTCCACTACGTGCTGTCGGGCGGCTCGCTCGCCGCCCCCGAGACGAGCGCCACCGCCACGCCGACCTCTGTCGGCTGGCTGGCGGGGTGGGCCTCCTACGACGTCCCGAACGGCACCTACACGGTCGAGAGCGTGGTCGACGACCTCGACGGGGCGGTGGGGACCAGCGCTCCGGTGTCCGTCACCGTCTCGAACCATTCACTCGGCGCCACCGTCCTGCGACCAGCCACCGGAGCCGTCGTGTCGGGGCCCTCCGTCGTCCTCGACGCCTCGGCCACCGGTCGCAGCACGGTGACCGGGGTGACGTTCTCGCTGTCGGGCGGCTCGCTCGCCGCCCCCGAGACGATCGCCACCGCCACGCTCACCGTCGACGGCTGGATCGCCCTGTGGGACGCCACCTCGACGGCACCGGGCTCCTACACGTTGACGGCGACGGCCACCGACGCCAACGGCCACACGGCGACCAGCGCCGGCATCACGGTCACGGTGGGCTCCGCCCCCGTCGCGACCTGAGGCCCGTCGCGACCCGAGGAGGGCGCTTCCCCCGACGACCCAGTGCTCGCCGGCCGGACGCTCCCGACCGGCGAGCGCGGCGCGCCCCCTAAGGTTGCGGGGAGCCGCACACGGGGAGGTCCGACATGGAGATGGAGTACCGGCGCCTGGGGAGGTCTGGCCTGAAGGTCAGCGTGCTGTCCTTCGGCTCGTGGGTGACCTTCGGGCCGCAGCTGGCCGGCAGCCTGGCCGAGGAGTGCCTGGCCGCCGCCTACGAGGCGGGCGTCAACTTCTTCGACAACGCCGAGGCGTACGCGGGCGGGGAGTCCGAGCGGATCATGGGCGAGGCGATCGCCAAGCTCGGGTGGCCCCGCCACAGCTACGTCGTCTCCACCAAGCTGTTCTGGGGGCTCCACAACGCCCCAAACATGCGCAACACGCTCAACCGCAAGTACCTGCTGCAGGCGATCGACGGCTCCCTCGAGCGCTTCGGCCTCGACTTCGTCGACCTCGTCTACTGCCACCGGCCCGACCCGGAGACCCCGGTCGAGGAGACGGTGTGGGCGATGTCGGACATCGTCTCGAGCGGCAAGGCCCTCTACTGGGGCACCTCCGAGTGGTCGGCGCAGGCCCTGCAGGAGGCGTACGACGTCGCCCAGCGCCACCACCTGCACAAGCCGGTCGTCGAGCAGCCGCAGTACAACCTGCTGTGGCGGGACCGGGTCGAGAAGGAGTACGCGCCCCTCTACGACTCGATGGGGCTCGGCCTCACCATCTGGAGCCCGCTCGCCTCGGGGCTCTTGACCGGCAAGTACCTCGACGGGGTGCCCGAGGGTTCGCGGGCGACCCTCCCCGGCTACGAGTGGCTGCGCAACCTGCTCACCGACCCCGAGCGCAACGAGAAGGTGCGCCAGCTCAAGGCCGTCGCCGACGAGCTCGGCTGCACGCTCGCCCAGCTCGCCATCGCGTGGTGCACGCGCAACCCGCGCGTCTCGACCGTCATCACCGGTGCCAGCCGCGTCGAGCAGGTGCGCGAGAACCTCACGGCTCTCGACGTCGCACCCATGCTGACCGGCGACGTGCTGGCGCGAATCGACGCCGCTGCCAGCTGAAGACGTCGGGCGTCCGGGCCTCGGGGGCGGGCGCGACCCGGGCGCGCTCCCCGTCGTGGGGGACGCTGCGGGCCAGCGCGGCGACCCCGAGAGCGCGCTGGGCGTCGACACCGTCCGAGGAGATCACCCGGGTCCACGTGCCGTCGGCGGCGAGCGACCACGCGTGGGTGTCGTCGGCCAGCTCGAGGGTGAGGATCTCGTCGAGGCGGGCAACCGCGTCGGCGCCGGTGACCGGGATCATCGCCTCGACGCGCCGGTCGAGGTTCCGCCGGCGGAGGTCGGCCGAGCCGATGTAGTACGTCGCGGGCCCGCTCCCTCCCCCGAAGCGGAAGATCCGCGAGTGCTCGAGGAACCGTCCCACGATGGAGCGGACGCGGATCGTCTCGGACAGACCGGGCACGCCGGGAGCCAGGCAGCAGATCCCCCGCACGACGAGGTCGATCGGCACCCCGGCCTGGGACGCCCGGTAGAGGGCGTCGATGACGGCCTGGTCGTCCAGCCCGTTGGCCTTCAGCACGATGCGCCCGCCGGCGCCCAGCGCGGCCTGCTCCTCGATGGCGGCGAGGACCCGTTCGCGGATGCCGCCCGGCGCCGTCACCAGCTCGCGGTACTCCGGCGGGCGGCTGAACCCAGTGATGTAGTTGAAGAACCGGGTGACGTCGTCCCCGAGCGTAGGCCGGGACGAGAGCACCCCGAGGTCCTCGTAGATGCGGGCCGTCTTGGGGTTGTAGTTGCCTGTCCCCACGTGGCAGTACCGGCGGACCTCGTCGCCGTCCTGGCGCACCACCAGGGTCGTCTTGGCGTGGGTCTTCAGGCCCATCAGCCCGTAGATCACGTGCGCGCCCGCCTCCTCGAGCGCCCGGGCCCACCCGATGTTGGCCTCCTCGTCGAACCGGGCGGTCACCTCCACGAGGACGGCCACCTGCTTGCCGTTCTCGGCCGCCCGAACGAGCGCGGCGACGACCGGGCTGTCGCCCGAGGTCCGGTAGAGGCACTGCTTCATGGCCAGCACGTGGGGGTCGTCGGCCGCCTCGTTGATGAGCTCCTCGACGGAAGCGGCAAAGGAGTCGTAGGGGTGGTGGACGAGCACGTCCTGGCGGTCGAGGACGGCGAAGATGCCGCTGCGCTCGTCGGGCTCCCGTTCGACGAGCACCTGTGGCACGAGCGGGGACCACGGGCTGTCGTGGAGCCGAGGCCGGTCGAGGTCGTAGAGGGCCCACAGCCACTCGCGGCCGAGGGGGCCGGCCACCCGGGACACGTCGGTGGCGTCAAGCCCCAGCTCGCCCGTGAGCCGCTCCACGTTGGCGTCCGAGGTGGTCGTGTCGACCTCGAGGCGGACGACCGGCAGGAACCGCCGGCGGCGGAGCTCTTCCTGGAGGGCGAGCAGGAGATCGTCGGCGGCGTCGTCGTCGAGGGCGATGTCGGCGTCGCGGGTCACCCGAAAGACGCACGCCTCGCCGAGCTCGGCGCCCGGGAAGATCTCGCCGAGGTGGGCCATCATCACCCGTTCGATCGGGATGAACCGCTCGCCACCGGGCACTGGGAGGAGCCGGGGCACGTTGGGCGGCACCTTCACCCGAGCGAAGCGGGTGACGTTGCCGTCGCGCACGTCGACGCCCACGTTGAGCGACAGGTTCGACAGGTACGGGAACGGGTGGCTGGGATCGACCGTGAGCGGGGTGACCACGGGCAGGATCAGCCGGTCGAACACCTCACCGAGGTGGGCGCGGTCGTCGGCGCCGAGCTCGTCCCAGGTGCACAGGTCGACGCCCTCCTCGGCGAGTGCCGGAAGGAGCTGGCCGTGGAGGAGGCGCTCCTGACGGCGGACCATGCGATCGAGCGAGGCGTGCACGTCGCCGAGCAGCTCGCCCGGCGTGCTGCCGTTGAGGGCGCGGGCCTTGATGCCGGCCGCCATCTGGCGCTTCAACCCTGCCACCTGCACCTGGAAGAACTCGTCGAGGCGCTCGTTGAACAGGGCCACGAACTTCACACGCTCGAGCAGGGGGACCGAGGGGTCCTCGACCAGGTCGAGGAGCCGGTCGTTGAAGTCGAGGTCGGAGAGCTGGCGGGCGAAGTAGCGGGGAGTGGGACCCGCGGTGGTGGCGTCCACCCGCTCGTGGACCGGGGCGCGGTCGTCGACGGCCTCGTCGTGCCGCTCGAGCGGACGTGACGAACCGGCGAGGGACCCCGACGCGCTCCCCGGTGGGTCGCCGGGGACGCCGTTCGAGGCTGCCCCGTTCGAGGCCGCCCCGTTCGTCCGGGCCTCGGGCACCCCGGCCTCGGGCACCCCGCCCTCGGGCACCGACCCCTGGCCGGCACGAGTGCTCATCTCGCAACGATACCGGTCGGGGCCCGTGCCGGCCCCGGCGGCCAGGCGCCGGAAAGCCCGGGCCAGCCGGAGGACGGCGGCGCCGGCCGGTCCGTCGCGCCCCCGTCCGAGCGGCGCGCGACGACGTGCCACACTGGCTCGACGGCTCCGCCGATGCCACCGAGCCGGGCGGGCGCCGAGCGAACGAGGAGGTGCGATGCCGAGCGACCAGCTCATCGACGTGATCGTCGAGATCCCGCGGGGGAGCCGCAACAAGTACGAGTACGACCACGAGCGCCACCTGATCCGGCTCGACCGGCGGCTCTTCTCGGCGACCTTCTACCCGGCCGACTACGGCTTCGTGCCCGACACGCTGGCCGAGGACGGCGACCCGCTCGACGCCTTGGTCCTCCTCGACGAGCCGACCTTCCCGGGCTGCCTGGTCGAGGCCCGGCCCGTCGGCGTCTTCTGGATGTCCGACGAGCGCGGCCCCGATGCCAAGATCATCACGGTGGCGAGCGGTGACCCGCTGTGGGAGGCGGTCACCGACCTCGACCAGCTCCCCTCGCACCTCGCCGACGAGATCGCCCACTTCTTCGACGTCTACAAGGACCTGGAGCCAGGCAAGCAGACCACGGTCCGCGGGTTCGAGGACGCGGCGGCGGCCTGGAAGGAGATCGAGCGATCACGCCAGCGGGCGGCTGCGGCCCGCTGACCGGGCTGCTCCCTCCCGTCGAGAGCTGGCCGTTGGATCGGCCGGCGAGCCGGTCGTGACGAGCCTGTCCAGACCTCTCCCGACCGGGAGCGCTCGCCCAGAGCAGCCCGGTCGGACGTGCCCGGACGGACGTGCCCGGGCCTCGGTCAGCGAGCGCTGATGTACTCGAGCAGCTCGTGGCGGTCGCGCTCGAGCTCGCCCATGCGCTGCTTGACGACGTCACCGATGCTGACGATGCCACGGAGCTCGCCTCCCTCGACGACGGGAAGGTGGCGGACGCGACGCTCGGTCATGGTGCGCATCAGGGACTCGACGTCGTCGGTCGGCCGGCACGTCTCGACGGTCGTCGACATGATGGCGGAGACGGGCTCGTCGAGAAGGTCGCCACGGAGCTGATGGAGACGCTGGACGACGTCGCGTTCGGAGACGATCCCGTCGATGTGGGACCCGTCGGCCGTGACGACGAGGGCACCGATGCGCAATCGGGCCAGCTCGGCGATCGCGGCCGCCACAGTGGCGTCGGGAGCCACTGTGGCCACCTCCGTGCCCTTGGACTCGAGCAGGTTCGACACACGTGCCACGGCGCCCTCCCTTCGACGGCCGCCGGCGATGCCGGACCGTCCTCGTCCCCCGCCGGGGCTCCCAAGCCCCGGCAATCACCGATTGTAGGGGGGACCGGGCCGCCGTCGCTCAGCTGCCAACCCCCGGGGCTCGGTCCCCGGGTCTCGGCGACGGTCGGCGCCCCGGTCTGGCGCCGGGACGGCCCCGGGCCCGCGGCCCGCGGCCCGCGGCGGAAGCCTCAGGTGAACACCACGGTGCGGGCGCCGTTGACGAGCACCCGGTCCTCGAGGTGCCAGCGCAGCCCCCGGGCCAGCACCGAGCGCTCGATGTCGCGTCCCAGCCGGAGCAGGTCCTCGACCGTGTCGCCGTGGTCGATGCGGGCGGTGTCCTGCTCGATGATGGGCCCGGCGTCGAGCTCGGCCGTGACGTAGTGGCACGTCGCCCCGATCAGCTTGACCCCGCGCTCGAAGGCCTGGTGGTAGGGGCGGGCGCCGGCGAAGGACGGCAGGAAGCTGTGGTGGATGTTGAGGATCCGCCCCGGGTAGCGGGCGCAGAGGTCGGGTGGGAGGACCTGCATGTAGCGGGCCAGCACCATGACGTCGCCCCGGACCTCCTCGAAGATCCGGCCGACTTCCGCGAACGCCTCGGCCCGGGCGTCGGACGGCACGGGGACGTGATGGAAGGGCACCCCGTGCCACTCGACGAGCGATGCCAGGTCGGGGTGGTTCGAGACGACGGCGACCAGCTCGCAGGCGAGGTCCCCGCTCCGCCACCGGTGCAGGAGGTCGGCCAGGCAGTGGTCTTCACGGCTCACCAGCACGACGACCCGCTTTCGGACGTCGCTGTCGGTCAGGTGCCACTCGAGCGCGAGCTCGCGGGCGACCGGGGCGAACCGGTCGCCGAACTCCTCGGGGCCGAAGGGGAGCGTGTCGGCGAGGACCTCGATGCGCTGGAAGAACCGACCGGTGGAGAGGTCGCCGTGCTGCGCCGCCTCGACGACCCAGCCCCCGTGCCGGGCGATGAAACCCGTCACCGCGGCGACGATGCCGGGACGGTCGGGGCACGTCACGGTCAGGACGTAGCGGCGCACAGGCCCATCATGGCCCGAGCCGGTGCCGGCGTCGCCCCCCGACCCTAAGGTGTGAAGCCGTGACCGACGCCGCTCCTCCGGCCGGAGGCCCTTGCCCCGTCGTCCTCGTCCACGGTTTCGCCTCGTCGTTCGAGCACAACTGGCGCCAGCCCGGCTGGGTCGAGATCCTCGGCGACATCGGGCGCACCGTCGTCGGCGTCGACCTGCTCGGCCACGGCAGCGAGCAGCACCCGGCCGATCCCGACGCCTACGCGGAGGTCCCTGCCCGGGTCCTCGGCGCCGTGCCCGACGAGGGCCCCGTCGACGCCGTCGGCTTCTCGGCCGGGGCCCGGGTGCTGCTGCGGCTCGCCGCCGACCACCCGGGGCGCTTCGCCCGCCTGGTCCTGCTCGGGCTCGGCGACAACGCCTTCGCCAGCGAGGACCACGAGCTGCTCGCCGCCGCCCTCGCGTCGGGCGAGCAGAGCGACGACGTCGGCATCACGCTCTTCCAGCGCCTCGCCGAGACCACCGGCAACGACGGGGCTGCACTGGCGGCATTCCTCCGCCACGGCCCGCCCGTGGTCCGCGAGGACGAGCTCGGTTCGGTCACCGCCCGCGTCCTCGTCGTGGTGGGCGAGCGCGACCGCACCGTCCCGGGGACCGAGCGCCTGGCCGCGGCGCTCCCCGACGCGCGCGTCGTGGTCGTACCGGGCGCCGACCACTTCGCCACCACCACCGACTTCGGGGCCATCGACGCCGTGGTGCGCTTCCTCGAGGACGGGTGAGCAGGTCTGTCCACCAGAGGGTGGGCTCGCCCGAGCGCGGCCCCGGAGTGGGCCGCTGGCACCGACGGCGCTCGGGCGAGAAGCGGGACCGCGGACGCTAGGCTGGCCGTGCCGCTCGGGCGGCGGGAGCCCGCGTCCCGACCCCGGGCACCTGGGGACGTAGCTCAGTTGGCTAGAGCACCTGCTTTGCAAGCAGGGGGTCGTGGGTTCGAGTCCCATCGTCTCCACCAAGAGGTCTTCACGTTTTACGTGGGGTCCACTTCACGTTTCGAGCTGTCGTCATCCTGCCAGGGGGCCGTGACGCGCTCGGAAGTCCGGTAGGTCGTGTTGACG
>JAJZJT010000111.1 GCA_021809995.1 Actinomycetes bacterium | reverse complement strand
GAGGCTCCGGGGACGCGGGAGGCTCCGGGGACGCGGCAGGCTCCGGGGACGCCGCAGGCTCCGGGGACGCGGCAGCCGACTCGATTCCCGAGGACGCGATCCGACGCCGTGCGGACCGCTGTGGGCGAGGAGCCGCCCGGTGGGGCGTCGCTGCTCGTGGAGGAGGCAGCAAAGATCATCGGTGCCTTCGAGCGCCGCGAGGAGCGCGACCCCGGGGTCGAGGCGAACGCCCGGCTCACCGGGACGACGGGCCTGGTGCTCGCCGTGCTCTTCGTCCTCGAAGGACTGACGGTCCCGTTCATCTTCCGGTTCCTGTCATGGCACATCGCCCTCGGCCTGCTCATCATCCCGCCGCTCGCCGTCAAGCTCGCCTCGACGTCGTGGAAGTTCTCCCGCTACTACCTGGGCGACCCCCGCTACCGTCGGGCCGGGCCGCCGCATCCGCTGCTGCGGGCGCTCGGGCCGGTCCTGCTCGTCTCGACCGTCGTCCTGATGGGGTCTGGTGTCGCCCTGTGGCTCAACGGGCCCACCAACGACCTGTTGCTGCTCCACGTCCACCAGGCGTCGTTCGTCATCTGGTTCGCCTGCGTCGCCGTCCACTTCGTCTCGCACTTCTACCGGGCCGTCCGGCTGGCCGCCGGCGACTCGCGGGACGCCCAGTCCGACCGTCCTGCGGTGCGGGGCGCCCGGTCCGACCGTCCCGTGCTGCGCGGTGCCCGCCTCCGGCGGCGGACCGTGGCGTTTGCCTTCGTGGCCGGGGTGGCCCTCGCCGCGTACGGGCACACGGTGGCGACGGGCTGGAGCCACCTCGTGTTCGGCCCGGTGCCGGCTCACGCAGCGCCGGCGTCGGCTCCGAGCACCCACCCGTAGCTCGCTGGGCCACCGGGGGCCGCTCAGGCCACCGGGGGCTGCGCAGGCAGGCCGCCGGGCAGGTCGGCTGACGGGCTCCTCACCGTGGAGGGTGCCGTTCAGGTGCCGTGCCGTGCCACCCGGCGCACGACCCGTAGCGAGCCGCAGGCACCGTCCTCGACGAACTCGCCGGACTCCAGCGCGTGGCGCCACAGGTCGTAGGGCGGCCGGCCCCCTTCGGCGGGATCGGGGAAGACGTCGTGGATGGCCAGCCAGCCCCCGATGGCGACGTGTGGCGCCCAGCCCCGGTAGTCGGCCCACGCTGGCTCCTCGCCGTGCCCCCCGTCGACGAAGCAGAAGGCGAGGGGGGTGGACCAGTGGCGGGCGATGGTCGGCGAGTCGCCGACCAGGCCGACCACCGACGACTCGAGCTCGGCGCCGACGATGGTGGCTCGCCACCTCGGGAGGGTGTCGATCCGGCCCGTCGCCGGGTCGACGAGTGAGGGGTCGTGGTGCTCCCAGCCGGCCTGGTTCTCCTCGGAGCCGTGATGGTGGTCGAGGCTGAAGAGCACTGCCCCGGTGGCTTCGGCCGCAGCGCCCACGTAGACGGCGGACTTGCCGCACCACGCACCGACTTCGACGAAGGTCGCCTCGGGGACGGACCGACCTGCCCGTTCGGCGGCGGCGAGGAGCGCGTCACCCTCGTCGTCGGGCATGAAGCCGGTCGCCGCCCGGGCTCGGGCGACGAGGGCAGCGCGTCGAGCGGGGTCGTGGGGACGCGATGGGCTGGTCGGGTCGGGCACCGCGTCAGCCTGCCACCGATCGGGAGCGGCGGCGGGCGTGTCCGGGGTCACACCCCGACGAGCTGGAGGACCGAGTAGAGCGCGAACCCGGCGAGGACGACGCCGCCTCCCTTGCGGACCGTGCCGAGCGGCACGAACCGCAGGAGCCCTCGACCTCCGAACGCACCCACGGCGGCGGCGGCGGTGAGCGCGGCGAAGGCACCGAGGAACACCGACAGCGGCGCGTGGAAGCGGGCCGCCAGGTTGGCCGTCAGGAGCTGGGTCAGGTCGCCGAGCTCTCCCACGAGGATGACGAGGAACGCCCCGGCCGCCGTCCGGAGCACGGTTTGGGCCCGGAGCGCCTCCTCCTCGCCGCGTCGCTGCTCCTCTCGCTCGGGGACGACGAGCAGGTAGACGGCCCCCGTGGCGAACAGAGCGGCCGTCACCCCTTCGACCCACCGGTGGGGGAGGAGCTCGAGCAGCCGACCGGCGGCGACGGCCACGGCGGCGTGAATGGCGAAGGCGGCGACGGCACCGAGCCAGACGGCGACGGGCCGCGACCGGCTGCCCAGTACGAGCAGGGCGATCATCGTCTTGTCGGGCAGCTCGGCCACGAAGATGAGCGCGAAGACACCCAGGACGACACCGAGCTCCATGACGCGAGCCTAGGGAAGTCCGGCCCCGAGGCCGGCGCGCTCGGGCTGTCCACGTCCACGGCAGCCGGTTGGCGCGCTCGCCCGGGTCGAGAGGGACGACGGTCCGTCGAAGCGGCGATCCCCGGGTCGGGTCAGCCCTTGGACAGCGGTGGTCAGCCGTCTGTCAGGTCGAAGGCGGAAGCGAGGTCGGCTGCCAGGGTCGACGCGTGCCGCTGGCCGAACGCCACCGAGACGGCCAGCCGCTCGAGGATCTGCTCGACCGTCTTGCCTCCGCTCGGCAACGGGTGGGCCTCGACGAACGCGGTCACCTGGGCGGCCAGCGCAGGCGAACCGCACAGGGTCCGGACCCCGTCGAGCATCCGGGGGAGGATGTTGGCGGGGAAGCGCGCCACGAGCTCGTCCCAGTGCGCCGTCACGCGCTCCCAGGTAGCCGGCCCCGTGACCCGGTTCGCGAGGAGCAGCTGCAGCACGAACGGGGCGTTCTGGGTGCGGACCTCCGAGAGGGCCAGCTCGAAGGTCCTCCGGGCGAGCTCCGCGTCGTCGAAGGACGTCAGCGCATAGAGGTACCGGTTCTCCTGCTGCGGGTTGGCCGCCGTCCGGTAGCGGCCGAGGAACGCGTCGAACTCCGCCTCGCCGCCGGTCGCGGCCACGACGTCGAGCACGGCCGACTCGGTGTCGGGGTGGAGCGGGCCGGCGGCGAAGCGCCGGGTCGCCTCGGCACGCACCTCGGCGTCCTCGCCGATCGTGCCGAGGACCCGGAGCACCGAGGCGCGCAGGGCGGGAGTGCGTTCGTCATCGTCGGGGGAGGGGTCCCATCCCAGCCGGCGGGCGACCGGGCCGAGGAGCGCGCGCACCGCAGCGGCGAGCGTGGCACGGCCGTCGTCGGGGACGACTCGGTCGAGGAGGCCGAAGGCGCCGAAGACCACGGACCAGACGCTCGGGTCACCTTCTCCGGAGGCGCCGAGCGCCCGGGCGACGCCCAGGAAGCCAGGGAGGCCGCCACGTCCCGCAAGCGCCACGGCCCAGGTGTCCGACACGAGGTTGTAGCGCTCGAGCGGCGTGAGCGAGCCGAGGTGGCGGCAGAGGGTGTCCACGACGGCGTCTGGGTAGGCGGACCGGTAGAAGCCCGACCCGCCGGCGTTGACGAGCCAGGGGCCATCGTCCGGCCCCGAGCCGGTGATCGCCGCTGCCGGGCCGTCGAGGAGGGTGGCGACGCCGGCTCCTGCGGGGTCGCTGAGCCGGCGGGCCAGGACGGGCACCTGCCAGGTGCTCCCGATGGGCCCGCCCGGCTCGGCCTGGTACGAGAAGGGCGCCTGGGCCAGGCTGCCGTCCTCGCCGGCACTGACCAGGGGGTAGCCGCCCTGGTCGATCCACGTCGACATGATGGCCCGGACCGGCTGGCCGCTGGCCTCCTCGAGGGCGTCCCACAGATCGGACGTCTCGGTGTTGCCGTGGGCGTGGACGGAGAGGTAGCGGCGGATGCCGTCGCGGAAGACCTCGGGGCCGATGAACTGCTCGAGCATGCGCAGGACGCTGCCGCCCTTCTGGTAGGTGAGCACGTCGAACATGCCCTGGGCCTCCTCGGGGCGGCCCACCGGGTACTCGACCGGACGGGTGGCGTGGAGCCCGTCGACGGCGAGCGCCGCCTCGCGTTCGACGCCGAAGCTGACCCACCGCTGCCACTCGGGGCGGAATGCGTCGACGGCCAGCACCTCCATGAACGTCGCGAACGCCTCGTTCAGCCAGATGCCGTTCCACCACTTCATCGTCACGAGGTCGCCGAACCACATGTGGGCGATCTCGTGGCACACCACGTCGGCGACCCGCTCGAGCTCGGTGCGGGCGGCGTCGTCCGGGTCGATGAGGAGCACCGACTCGCGGAACGTGACGCACCCGAGGTTCTCCATCGCCCCGAAGGCGAAGTCGGGGATGGCGACGAGGTCGAGCTTGTCGGCGGGGTAGGGGATGCCGAAGTAGTCGGTGAAGAACCGGAGGGCGTGGGCGCCGACCTCGAGGGCGAACGCGGTCAGGTGCCCCTTGCCGGCGGGGTGCACGACGCGCAGCGGGACGCCGTCGACGTCGACCGGTGCGGTGGCCTCGAGCGGTCCGACCACGAACGCCACGAGGTACGTCGACATCGGCATCGTCGGGGCGAAGCGGACCCGGGCCTTGCCGGGCGCGCCGGGCTCCGGCGAGCGGTCGACCTCGGGGCTGTTCGAGTAGGCCGCGAGGTGCTCGTCGACGACCAGGGTGACCTCGAAGGTCGCCTTGCGGTCCGGCTCGTCGAAGCAGGGAAAGGCGCGCCGTGCGTCGGTGGCCTCCATCTGCGTGGTGGCGATGACCTGCTCGGCGCCGCTGGCGTCGGTGAAGGTCGACCGGTAGAAGCCGTGGAGCTTGTCGTTCAGCACGCCGGTGAACGACAGGCGCAGTGTCGCCGTCCCCGCCGGGAGGACCTCGTCGAAGCGGATCCGGACCTGTTCCTCGTCGGCGTCGAGGTCGACGGACGTGGCCGCGAGGGCCTGCGGTCGCCGGCTGCCTCCCGTCGACACCTCGGCCCGGTCGATGGCCAGCTCCGCGGCGTTCAAGACGACCGTGTCGGTGGGCTCGACGACCGTCACGTCGATCTCGACATCGCCGGCGAAGGTGGCTGTCGCAAGGTCGGGCCGGAGGACGAGCCGGTAGGCGTCAGGGGCGACGTCGCGGGGGAGCCGGTAGGCGTCGGACGACGTCGGGTCGGGCGTGCTCGTCGAGGTCATGGGGGCAGGCTACCGTCGCGGCGTGACCCCGGACATCGAGCCCACTGTGCCTGCCCGCGAAGCCGCGACCCCTGCCGTCTCGCCCGGCCCGGGTCCGTCCGATGGCGGGGGCATGCTCGACGTGGTGGCGGTCGGCAACGCGCTCGTGGACGTCCTCGCCTCGAGCACCGACGACCAGGTGGAGGCGCTCGGGCTCATCAAGGGGACGATGGCGCTCGTCGACCGCGACCGCGCCGCCGCCGTCTACGAGGTGATGGGCGACACCATGGAGGCGTCGGGCGGCTCGGCGGCCAACACGGTCGCCGGCGTCGCCGCCCTCGGCGGCCGGTGCGCCTACATCGGGCGGGTGGCCGACGACCTGCTCGGCCAGTCGTTCCTCCACGATATTCGGGCACTCGGCGTGGCCTTCGACCCACCGGTGGTTGCCGAGGGTGAGGACGCCGTGACCGGGCACTGTCTCGTGCTCGTCACCGAGGACGCGCAGCGCACCATGGTCACCCACCTTGGCGTGGCGGCCGAGCTCGGCCCGGCGGACCTGAACGACGACCACCTGATCGCCGCCCAGGTGCTCTACCTCGAGGGGTACCTGTGGGAGCAGCCGCCGGCCAAGGCGGCCATGCGCGCGGCCATCGACCGGGCGCACGAGACGGACGGATCAGTCGCACTGTCGCTGTCGGACCCGTTCTGCGTCCAGCACCACCGCGAGGAGTTCCTCGAGCTGCTCGACGGCCACGTCGACCTGCTCTTCGCCAACGAGGAGGAGATCGTGGCGCTCGTCGGGGCGCGCGACTTCGACGCCGCTGCCGAGGCCGTGGCTGACACCGGCGTGCTCGCCGCACTGACCCGGGGAAGCCAGGGTTGCCTGGTGGTGGCACCCGGCGGGCTCGTCACCGTCCCGGCCGCTCCGGTCGGGCGCGTCGTCGACACGACGGGTGCCGGCGACCTCTTCGCCGCCGGGTTCCTCTACGGCATCACCCACGGGCACGGTCCCGAGCTGAGCGGCCGGCTCGGCGCGCTGTGCGCAGCCGAGGTGATCTCCCACGTCGGGGCGCGGCCGCTCGCCGATCTCCGGAAGCTGGCCGTCGCCGCAGGGCTGCTCGAGGCCTGATCCGACAGGCACGGCGCCGCCCGGCGCCCCCTTCCTCGATTGATGCGGGTCTCTTGACTGGCGGGCCGGCAGCTCGCAACCACGGTAGGGGCCCTGAGCCAACCGAGACCACGGAAGCGACGTGACGAGCCTCTGCCGCCCAGCACGGCACTGGTGCTTCGCGGCGACGAGCTCAACCCGGACGAGCTTGCCGAGACCGCCGACGACAACTTCGCCGTCTACGGCTTCTACGGCATCTCGGTGTCCGCCGAGGTGAACGGCATGGTGCTCGACACCATCGCCGCTGCACGGCCGGCGACCTGCTCGGGGCGGGCCTGGACCTGTGGGGCACCGGTCAGTCACCCCACTACGACGTGGTGCACGAGGACCACGAGGACAAGGCCCGGCTGGTGGCCCTCATGGTGGGGTGCCCGCGCCGTCTTGTGCGACGTGCCCACTACGAGCCGCCCGAAGAGGGGCCTGACACGGAGCTCGACGTGCGAGCCGACCTCAACTGCGAGGACGACGACGGCCTGAACTGGGCGCTGCTCGTCAAGGCCGTGCATCCCGAACGGGTCGAGCCCGACGCTGTGCTGCGCGCTGGCACCGAGCGCTCCTGGTCCTGGGTGCGCGTCGTGGCCGTCGACGAGGACGGGCAGGTGCACTTCCAGCAGGTAAGCGGCGCCGAGGCGGCGAAGGCGGGGCGCCTGGCCACCGCACGCTGAGCAGCCCGCCCCCGGCGCTGAACGTCGAGAGGCGGCCCTTCCGGGGCCGCCTCTTCGCCTCTGGGCCCGGGGCTGCGGCCCGGCTCTGGGTGGTACCGGGTGCTTGCGCAGCGTGCACGTGCGGCTGCCGTTGGGGCGGGGAGCGGCGCCGAGCTGGGCTCGGATGAGCTGCGCCCATGCGGCCGGGTCGTCGAGCCGGTTGCCGTGCAGGCGGACGAGGTCGAGGAGCTGGTTCATGCGGGAGAGGTTCCGGAGCGACCACCGGCGTCGCTCGAGCAGCTGGCGGATGTCGGCCAGCTTCGGGTCCAACGCGCCCGTCGAGTAGTGCGCCGGCACCTGGTCCCGCCAGGCGGTCTGGGCGACCAGCTGGTCGTCCCAGTGGGCTACCCACGCCCCGAGCTTGGCCAGCCCGGCCCTGTCCACCGCCGTGCACCACCAGCGTCGGTGTGCCCGGCAGGCTGCGCAGCAGCTGCTTCCACGCCACCTTGGTGTCCGACGGCACGGCCCGCAGCGCCCACGGCCGACCCGAGGCCGAGCCCGCCGGGTAGCCCCACGCCGCCAGCACGGCGAACAGCTGCTGGGTCACACCCGTGCGGGGGTTCGTCCGGTCGAACTCGGTGGAGTCGCGCACAAGCGTCTCCGCCCACGAGTCCTCTGCGTAGTGGGCGGCGACGTGCGGACCGAACCGGCTCAGCCAGTCCGCCACCGTCTGGCCACCCTCGGTCGTCGAAGCCTCGCGACCGGCCGGTCCGCCCTGGCCCCAGCACTTCGACCTCACGCGCCGGGCCGCCTCGGCGTACGTCAACCCCCTCGCCACGTCACACAACGCCTGGGCCACCTCGGACACCGTGCACAGCCCGCCGGGCAATGCCGGCGAGCCATGATGGTCCGGCACGGCCGCGTCGCGCCCCGGGCACCGGTGCGCTGCCTCCAGCTGACGGGGCACGGGCGGCGTGAAGCCGTGCTTGCGCCTCGCCCCGTCCACGTCGAGGTAGAAGCACCGCAGGCGGGGCCGCTGGCGCTTCCCGTCGGCCCCCTCCCGCCGCACCGTCGAGCCGCACCGTCGAGCCGGGGTGCACCGGACACGGCGGGGCGGGTTCAGCCGAGGTGGGCCTCGAGGCCCCGCAGGTCGCCGTCGGCATCCTCGAGCCGCCGTGGTGGGCGGAAGCCGGCAGCATCGAGGGCACCGGCGAGGGCGGCGTCCTGGTCGCCGCCCAGCTCGACGAGGAGCGTGCCACCCAGGTGGAGGAGACGCCCGGCGGCCTCGACCACCTCCTCGAGCACGCTCGTGCCTTGGGGCCCGCCGTCGAGGGCCAGGCGCGGCTCGTGGTCGCGTGCATCTCGGGGGAGGAAGGTGATCGCTGTGCTCGGCACGTAGGGCGGCACGGTGACGACGACGTCCACGTGCCCGATGAGCCCGACGGGGAGCGGCTCGTCGAGGTGGCCTTCGTAGACCTCGACCCCGTTCTCGGCGGCCAGGGCGCAGGCGAGCGGGTCGAGGTCGGTCGCGACGACGCGGGCGCCAGGCCTGGAACGAGCGAGGACGCAGGCGACCGCCCCCGACCCTGTGCACAGGTCGACGGCCACCCCCCGGGCCGGGAGGAGGTCGGCTGCCCGGAGGGCCAGGGCCGCGCTCTGGGGGCGGGGAACGTAGACACCGGGGCGGACGCGGACCCGCACCCCGGCGAGGTCGGCCCAGCCGGTCACCCAGGCGAGCGGCTCGCCCTGCTCGCGCCGGGCCACCAGTGCGTCGAGGACGGCCAGGTCGTCGCCCGCCGCGGCCAGGAGCTCGTCGGCCTCGTCGTCCGCGGCGACGCATCCGGCCCGAGCGAGACGGACGGCGACGCGGTCCCGCGACGACGTCGAGGCGGCCGAGGCGGGCCGACAGCCGTCAGGAGCTGTGCGGGCGGCCCGGGCGGCGGGGCCCGGCGGGTCGTCTGGCAGGTTCACGGTCGCCCTCCCGACGCGCTCAGGGAGCGTGGCCGGCGACCGGTGTGAACGAGCGCACGAGGTGCTCGGTGCTGTCGACGGCGATCGACCGCAGACGGACCCGCTCCGAGCCGGCGGTGATGCCGGGTAGGCGGCGGAACGGCTCCTTGAACAGGATGACGATCTGGAGACGGGTGTCGTCGGTGGCGAGGCAGAAGCGGGGACCGGGGTCCCCGAAGCCGACGTGGAGGTTCGGGTCGCGCCGGACGTCGAGGCGGTCCGGGTCGTCGAAGACCTTCTCGTCGCAGTCGGCCGAATCGCAGCCGAGCACCCCCGTGTCGCCGGGGCGCAGCCCCTCGTCGGCGGGACGCGTGCTTCGCCAGAGCGTGCAGCGCCTCCAGATCACAGGGCTGGCCCACCGAGCGACCTCGTCG
>JAJZJT010000110.1 GCA_021809995.1 Actinomycetes bacterium | reverse complement strand
CGGCCGCGGCATCGTGGACGCCGGACGCGTCCGGGTGGCGAACGACCACGGCGCCTTCGAGGCGATGGCCCGGGTGACCCCCCGGGTCCGACCTGGCCAGGTGATCGTCTACAACGGGTTCGAGCCGCACATGTTCCGCCGGTGGGAGGGCGCGAACGAGGTCGAGCCGGGCATGGTCAAGTGGCTGCACCTCGTTGGCAAGTACGGTCACCTGCGGTACCTGCCCTTCGGGTGGCAGCCGGTCCCGGCAGACCGGGCGGTGCCGATCGAGGTGACGCGCCTCGACGAGCCGTCCGCCGGCGCACGTGGAGGCGCGCCGGCCGCCGTCTTCGGGACGGCCGTCGGCGGGACGGACGGAGACGGAGGGGACCGGTGAGGCTCGGGCGCGCGCGACCACGGGAAGACGCTCGGCTCGCGGAGGCGGACGGAGCCGAGGACGACCGAGGCCGGAACCGGCCGGCTGTTCCCGCGCCCGAGGAGCTCGCCTCGGTCGCCCGGGCGTTCGAGTCCGGGCCGTCCCTCTTCTCGCTGCTCTCGACCGTGCGCACTCGGCGCATGGGGCTCGGCTACCGGGCCGAGACGGGTGAGGAGGAGTTGTTCTCGTGGTCGAGCGGACGCTCGGTGACCCAGCGCGAGGGGCCGTTCCGGTTCTCCTCCACGTCGGAACCCGTGCCCCTCTCGGAGGTGGAGGAGGCCCTCGTGTGCTGGGCCGCTGCCGGGCCGAACGGCCTGGCGCTCGCCGACGTGCCCGTCGAGGGCGCGCTCGCCGGCATGCTGCAACGGCGCGGGCGGACGGTCCCGTCTTCGTCGGGCGACCTCGGCGTGGACCTGTTCGTCGTCAACGACGACGGGGTGTTCGTGTACCGGCCCGAGCCCGACCCACCTGCACCGGTGGAGATCGCCGGGCCCGACGACTACGCCAAGGTCCTGTCGTGGTACCGCGAAGGCCGGCGCCGTGTCCTCGACCGCCGCCCCGACGTCGCGTGGCCGGGCTCCCCGGAGGGCACGCACAACGTCCGGCCCATGGGACCGGGCCAGTACAACCTCAATCGACCCGGGAGCACGTGGTTCCTCCCCGTCGGCGACGTGGGGCTCGAGTGGTTCAACCAGCTGCTCGTCTCCTACGAGTGGTCGGGCTTCTACCTGCAGGACCCCGACTCGGGCGAGCCGGCGGGCTGCAAGGAGTGGATCCGCCCCGGCTTCCTCGAGGTGGGGTTCCCGATCCCCGCCTTCGACGAGCTCGCGCTGCTCCTCCACGCCGGCCAGGCGGGCTGCATGGTGCAGAACATCCGGCTCGCTTGCGAAGCGCTCGGCCTCGGGGCGTGGACGATGGGCTCGTACGCCGACGACGTCGTGCTGGGCGCCTACCCAGAAGTCGCCGCCGGCCTCGGGTTCGAGTTCTTGACCCGCGACCCTGCCACCAACCCGGCCGCCACCACGACGTGCCTCGGCCTGACGGGGGTGCTGGAGCCGGTGGTCGTGCCGTCGCCCCGCTTCCCTGACGCCGAGTCGGCGGTCCGCTACGTGAGGGCGCTGCGCGCCCGTCCTGGCGGTGTGCTTCCGACCGACGGGACGGGCGGGTCCGGGAGCGGTCCCCCGTGGCGCCCCGAGCTCCGCCAAGAGGTGGTCGAGCACCCGCGCGCACATCTGTCGGACTGGGCGGAGGAGGCGGCGATCGCGACCGTCGAGCACATCGTCGCCAAGCACGGCTGCTGTCCCGCCTACGTCAGCCCCGTCCGGGCCAAGCTGTCCGTGCAGGCGCACCACGTCGACAGTGGTTTCTACGAGCGGTACTTCGCGGGGGACGGGCTGCCCGCGGGCCTCACGCCCGCCATCGTCGACCACTTCGCCACGTGGCACCCCGGGGTCCCGGACCCGTCGTCCCGACCTGCAGGGCACCCCGAGGGGCACCCCGAGGGGCGGGGATGACGGCGACATGGGTCCGGGTGCTCGCCTCGTACCTCCACCTGCTCGCCGTGGCCGTCTACGTCGGCGGATCGGTCGCCATGGAGTTCGTGCTCGGTCCCGCGCAGCGGTTCGTGCCTCCGGCCCAGGCCCAAGTGCTGGGCCAGCGGGCCGCCGACCGCTTCTTGGTGCTGGTGTGGGGAGCGTTGGCGCTCTTCCCGGTGAGCGGGATGCTGCTGTTCTTCTCGCTGTCGGACCAGCACCTGGTCACCAGGGGCGAGCTGTTCTCGACCGGCTACGGTCGGACGCTCGTGGCCATGATGGCCCTGTGGGCCGTCCTGGTGGTCAACGGGGCGCTCATCACCTTCGTCTTCCGGCCCCGCTTGGCGCGACGGGCGACGGCACGAGGCGGCGGGGCGGCGGTGGCCGAGCAGGTCGAGTCGATGCAGCGTGCAGCTCAGTGGGTGTCCCGCCTCACCCGGGTCGACCTCGTCCTGGCCCTCGTGATCGTGCTGTTCGGGGCGTCGATGGCCTACGGGGGCGGGATCCTGTGACCCGCACCGTCCTCGGGTACCTCTTCACGATCGAGTGGGCCGTCTACGTGGGGGGCGCGCTGTTCATGGAGCTCGTGTGGCGGCCGCTCCAGCGCCACGTTCCGCCGGGACAGACGGGGGCGATGTGCCTGGCCATGGGCCGACGGTACCGGTGGCTGGCTCTCGCCTGCCTCGCGCTCATCGCCGGCACGGCCCTAGCGTGGTCGGCGGTCGGAGGCGAACTTGCGCCGGGCGCCGGGCGCCGGAGCACCGTCCCATGGTCGACGGTGGCGCTGGGCGCGGCGTGGGTGGTGCTGGTGGGGCTGGTTGCCACCATGGGGCTGCTCGTCCATCCTCGGTCGCACGCCCGCTCGCATCGCGGCCAGGACGAAGGAGAGGTGCGCCGCCGACGGCTACGGGCGATCCGCCTGATGGACGTGCTCCTCCGGGTCGAGCTGGCGGTGGCCCTGATGGGAGCCCTCGTGGCCGTATGGCCGGTTCCGTCGGGACCGGGGAAGGCGCTCTAGGTGCCAAAGACCATCGCCACCACGCCCTCGTGGTACTGGCCGGAAGGTGTGCCGCGGGTGCTCGGGGTTCCGCCGCGTTCGGTCGTCCAGCTCGGCGTCGACCGCCCGGCCCAGCACGACCCCGGTCGTCCGGCCGTGGTGTGGGGCGAGCAGACCCTGACCGCCGCCGAGCTGGCGGCGTGTGTCGCCGCCCTCGGGGCCGATATCGAGAACAGCGCGGCGACACCGGGCGCGGTCGTCGTCTGTGCCGGGGCGAGCTTGGCGGGCGTGGTCGCCGTGCTCGGTGCGCTCGCCAGCGGGCGTCCGTCGCTCCTCGTCGCACCGGGGGAGCGGGGTAGCGACGTCGTGCTCCACGACCAGGTGCTGGCCGTGGCCGTGGGTGACGCCGAGGGACTCGGGGCCCTCGGCGACGTTGGGGTGCCCGCGCTCGAGGTCGGCGGCCAGCCGGCCGACGGCACCGACGAGCAGTGCCTGGCGGGAACGGACGTCCCTGGCGACGGCTCGGTGTCGTGGAGGTCGGGCGACGAGCTCGGTGCGCCGTCGGTGCGCCTCGCCGGTCGGTCGGGGCCGGTGTGGCACTCGCAGCGGTCGTTGCTCGCCGGCGCACTGGCGTTGCGCGCCTTCGTGAGTCCCTCCGCCGGTTCGTCGTGGCTGACGCTGGCGTCGCCGTGCACGTGGGACGGCCTGTGCGGCGTCGTGACGGCACTCGTGTCGGGGGTGACGCTCCTGGCTGCCCGGCCGGGCGACGAGGGACGTGACGTCTACGAGCGACACGGGCCGCAGTGGACGGTGTCGAGCTTGGCGCTCGCCGCGGACAGCTGGTCGGGCTCGGGGCGCCGCCGTGGACGGGCGGCTGAGCGGTGGATCCTCGCCGGTGTGGACGGTCCGTTCGATCCCGACGAGCGCCGCGCGGTCGCTGCTGCTGCGGGAGCCGACGTGCTGACCATGTTCGGCTTGGCGGAGACGGGTCCCATGCTGGCGTCGCACCCGAGCTGGTACCTCGACGAGTCCGTCGGCATCCCGGTCCCGAACATGCACGTCGTGCCGGCCGACCCCGACACCGGCGAGCCCGTCGACGCCATGTGGGAGCTGCTCGACCGGGCCATGGTGTCGGTCTGGGGGCCCTCGCTGGCCGTCGGCGGCGTCGAGCCGGGGCCGGGCGAGCCACTCGGGCGCCGGTTCGCCACCGGCGTGCTCGCCGCGTCGGACCCCAACGGCATGCTCTACCTGGTGGACGAGTGAGCACCGGAGCGCCCGGAGGCAGAGGGCGCGGACAGGGACCCGCCGGAGCCGCTCCGGGACCGGCCCTGCTCGACGGGGCCCTGCTCGACGGGGCCCTGCTCGACGGGGCCCTGCGTCCGAGCGTCACCCAGCGCGTGGGGACCTTCGACCGGTTCTTCCACTCGTATCCGGGGCACGGTCGCGGCGCGCTCGGCCTCGGGACCGCCCTGGCCGACTTCCTCGCGTGGGAGGTGGACAGCGGGCGCGTAGCCGACCGGGGCGGCTCGCGATGGTGGATGGCCGTGAACGGCCTGTTGGTGCTGCACGTCGCCCTCGCCGGGCTCGGGCCGCGCCGGGTCGGGGACCTCGGGCCAGTGGAGGCGAGGAGCATGTCGGCGGTCTCGGCGTGGAGGTGGTACGTGGCGGCGCCTCCAGCGGCGCAGCAGGCGGCGTTGTGGCGGGCCCATGCCGCGTCGATCGCGCTCGCCGTCGACGCAGCCGCGCCGCTGCTCGCTGAGGAGCCACCGTCGGAGCAGGAGCTCGCGGCGGTCGTGCTGCGGGTCCTCGACGGTGCCACCCGGCGCCTCGCCCCCACCGACACCCCGGCGCTCGGCGACGCAGTGCGTCGCGACTACCCCGCGACCTACCCGGTCCGGACCGCCGAGCTCATCGCGCTCACCGCCCGCCTCCGGCCCCGACGCTGAGGGTCCCGGCGCCGGTCAGGGGTCCCGCGCCCGGGTGCTCGGGACCGGCAGGTCAGCGCCGGTCTGCGCCGGCACCGATGGACCGTGGCACCTTGAGCACGTAGCCGGCGGCGAGGAGCGCCCGGAACGGGCGACGCGCCACGACGTGCAGCTCGCGCCTGGCCACGGCGGCCAGTGGCGAGCGAGCTCCGGCACAGACGGTCGCCATGGTCAGCCACGGTCCTGCGAGCACGGGTGCGTCGGCAGCCGGCGAGGCGTCGACGACCACCTGCTCGTCGCCGAAGGTGACGGTCACTCCGAGGGAGCGGTCGTCGGCGAGGAGGACGACGCTGCCGCGTGCCCTGCGGGCGATGCGGCAGCGACCCGGCGAGTCGGCCAGGTTGGCCCGGACGAGCTCTGCCACCATGGTCGCCATGCCGGCCGCTTCGCCGGACTGGCCGAGCACGACAGCCGGTGGCGGCTTCAGACGTCGCGCCACCACGCCTCCAGGCCGAGGTCGTCGGCGATCACCTGGAGCGCGTTGTAGGCGGGGGCGAAGGTGATGAACCCATGGGGGTGCTGCGTGGAGCCGGCCAGGTACAGGCCGTCGACGGGTGTCCGGTACTGGGCGAGCTCGGGCAACGGGCGCTTGTCGAGCATGTTGGCCAGTGACACCTCGCCCATCATCCAGTCACCCTGGACCATGTTGCGCAGCTTCCGGGGGATGTCCGCCGGGGTGTAGGGGGCCCAGTCGAGGATGGCCGCGTCTGTGAGGTTGGGAGCGAACCGGCGCCACGCCTCGATGCACCGCCGCCCGTACCAGTGGCCGATCTCGTCCCAGGCGGCCGGCCCTTTGCCGGCGAGCCCGTACGGGGCGATCTGGCGGAGCAGTCCCGTGTAGCACCCCTCCGGGGCGTCGCTCGGGTCGAAGAGCGAGTTGACCGCCGCGTTGGGCCGACAGCGCGGCGCGAGGTCGCCCGCCCGCACCGCACGCCAGTCGGCGTCGAGCTCCTCGGTCGACGCATAGCCGAGGTTGACCACCCAGGCGCGGTCCACGTCGGGGTCGAAGGCGGCCGCTTCGTAGTGGGGTGGTTCGGCCATGGCCAGGTGCACCGAGAACAGGCTCCAGGGTTGGTGGACGAGGTCGTGCTCGACCGACGCGGCCAGCTCGGCGGGCACGGCCGCAGCCGGCAGCAGGTGCGCGAAGGTCTGCTCGACGTCGACGGTGGAGATCACCGCCCGGCGGGCCGTGAGCTCGGTACCGTCGGCGAGGACCACCCCGACGGCCCGTCCTTCGTCGACGGCGATGGAGGCGACCTCGGCGTCCGAGATGAGCACGCCACCATGCTGGGCGAGGTCCCGCCACAGCACGTGGGCGAGGCGGTGGGAGCCGCCGACGCACAGGTTCCAGTTGTCGATCTTGCCGACGAGCAGCGGGAAGCTCATCGCCAGGCCGGGGACGTCGTTCGCGTAGCCGCACACGGCACCGTGGAAGGCCAGGTGGGCCTTGACCTTGGGGTGGGTGAAGTGCTGGTCGAGGAAGACGTCGATCGTCTCCCGCCGCAGCTTGACCGAGAGGAACTCCGAGCGGTCCTCGACGCCGAAGACGCTGAGCGCCCGCGTGAGCTCCTTCATCGACATCGGCGGTTGGTACATGAGGGTGCCGAGCAGGAGGTTCACGTAGCCGTGGGCCTCGGTGTAGAGGCGCCGGAACGTCTCGGCATCCGCGTCGGAGAAGCGAGCGATCGACTCGCACGTCTTGTCGAGGTCGGTGTGGACCGTCAGCGCAGTGCCGTCGTCGAAGATCGAGGCCATCTGGACGTCCGGACGCACGTACTCGAGCCCGTGGTCGACGAGCGCGAGATCCTGTTGAGGTGGTGCCAGGTCGACGAACGTGTGGTAGTTGGCGTGCACGTTGTGCAGGAACCCGGGAAGCGTCAGCTCCTCGGTGCACAGCCCGCCCCCCTCCTCGTGACGCCGTTCGAGCACGACGACGTCAAGCCCGCTCCGTGCCAGGTAGGCACCGAGCGCCAGGCCGTTGTGGCCCGAGCCGATGATGACGGCGTCGTAGGCGTCACGCACCGGTGGCAGCCCCCTGCTGGTGGAGCGAACCGTGCGGGTCCGGACCGGCGCCGGCGTACGGCGGCTGCCCCAGGGGCCAGGTGGTGGACACCGCGTTGGTGTACGCCTCGAGCAGGGAGGCCACGTGCTCGGCGTTGCGCAGGAGGAGCCGCATGTCGCCCTTGACGGCGATCGCCCCCCGTAGTGCCACGTCGACGGGGTCGAGGAGACCGGCGGCGATCTCGTCGAAGACGGTGGCGGGTCCCCGGAACCGGTAGTCGACCCTGCCGTCGAGGTGGGCACGTTCGTCTTCGTCGGGTGCGAGCTCCCGGTACCAGAGGCAGGACCCCTCGTCGATCTCCATGAGGAACCGCCGCTCGGTGGCAGCGTCCACATAGGGGGACACGCCGTCGCCGACGACCTCGACGGCGACGACGAAGCGACCTTCGGGCACCGACCGCAATTGCCCCACGCCGGCGTTGATGGCGTCTCGTACGGCGTCGTACCACTCGCTGGTGTAGATGTCTGGCACCGTTCCTCCCTTCGCTCCCCGTCTTCGCTCAGCCCCCGCCGGAACGCGGCGGCCAGGTCGTCTCTCCCGCCGTTGGCGTCTCAGTAGCCCCGGACCGCGACGACCGGCGAGGCCAGGGCCAGGTCCTCGGCGATCGCCTTGAAGGCGTTGTAGCCGCATGCTGCATGCACCCCACCACCCGGGTAGGCGGAAGGGCCGCACAGGTAGAGGCCCTCGATCTCCGTTCGGTAGTTGGCCGCCTCCGGGAACGGCCGGTTGACGCCGATCTGGTCGAAGGAGAATTCCCCGTTCGAGAAGTCGCCCTCCCGCATGAGGTTCTTCCGCTCCATCTGGTCGGGCGTGTAGAGGCGGTCGGCCAGCACGTTGTCCCTCGTCATGTTGGGCGCGACCGCCTGCCACGACGTGAGCAGCCGGTCGTTCAGGGTGGCCCGGACCTCCGCCCACTCGTCGGCGGTGAGCTCGCTCGCCTTGGGCAGGAAGAACCACCCGGTCGCCGCGTGGTGGTCGGGGGGTGCCTGCGAGCGGTCCCACAGGCTGTTGACCCACGTGCCGGCGGCTGCGGTCTCCGGCAGGCGCCCGCCGTACGCGTCGCGGATGTAGCGGAGCACGTCGTCGGCCCCGTCGAAGCCGACCACCGTGTAGAAGCAGCGGTCGATATCGGGGTCGACGGTCGCTGCCCGGTAGGCCGGCGCGTCGCGCAGGCACCAGGCGGTGGTGCCGAGCACGTGGCTCGGTCCATAGCGGAAGGCCTCGGCCCGGCTCGCCCACCGGCTGGAGAGGTGGTCCGGCCCGACGAGGTCGAGGAGCGTCTGACGGAGGTCGGCGTTCGAGGCGACGAGCCGTTCGGCCCGGTACTCGGTGCCTCGTGCCCGTACGCCCACCGCCCGCCCGTCCTCGACGAGGATGGACTCGACGGCGGTGTTCTCGAGGAGGTCGACTCCCTCCCGGTAGCAGGCCTGGGTCATCGCCTTGGCGAGGGTGTGGGTGCCGCCGACGGCCAGCTTCCAGTTGCCCATCGTCCACATCACGAAGGTGACGAACATGGCCCCGAGCCCTGCCTCCTCGAGAGGTGCGCCCCACTCGACGGTGGCCCGGTAGAGGAGGGCGCGGAGCTCGGGTGTCTCGAAGAGCTCGTCGATCACCGCCCGGGGGGTCTTGTAGACGAAGCTGGCGGTCACGCCGAGGTCACCGAAGACCGACTCCAGCGCGACCCCCTGGTCGTCGAGGGGCACGGCGACCGGCAGGCTGTAGAGGTTGGCCGCGACCATCGCCTCGAGTGACGCGGCACGGCGCTTGAGCTCCACGTAGCGATCGGCGTCGGAGGTCGAGTACCGGGCGATGCTGGCGTGGGTGCGCTCGAGCAGGTCGGGCCGGTGCAGGACGATCGGCGGACGGTCGTCGGGGAAGACGATCCCTGCCTGTGCCTCCGGCATCACCGTCCGCAGCCCCAGGTCCTCCAGGCCGAAGTCGGCGATCATGGGCATGACGTCGAAGAACTCCATGTACTGCGCATGGAGGTTGTGGCGGAACCCGGCCAGCACCGGCTCCTCGGTGTTGACGCCGCCGCCCTCCTCGTGGCGACGCTCGACGACGAGGGTCGACAGCCCGGCTCGCTGGAGGTAGGCAGCGAGGCACAGCCCGTTGTGCCCCGCACCGATGACGATGGCGTCGTAGGTACGCCGCTGCACGATCAGTGCTCCTTCCCGTTCCCGTTCCCGTCGGCGCCGGCGGCCGGTCGGGTCGGCGAGCCTCCGGCCGCCCCGACGGCGTGGCGCTCCCGCTGGTCGGCTCGGGCCGGGCG
>JAJZJT010000109.1 GCA_021809995.1 Actinomycetes bacterium | reverse complement strand
TCGTAGAACGCAACGGTCTGGCCGGGCGCGACCCGGCGGGACGGCTCGACGAAGCGCACGGTCGCCACCGGTGCGGGGCGGCTTCGGCCCTCCAAGCCGGCGAGGCCCTCGAGGCGGGCAGGCAGGGCCGCCCCGTGGGCGCTGCACTGGGCGAGCACCGCTTGGTCTGCCCCGGGCGGTGGCCCCGCTGTCCAGGTGAGCTCCCCCACCGTGACGGTGGCGGCGAGCGTCTCCTCGGCAGAGCCGACGACCACGGTGCGACCCTCGACGTCGACGTCGACCGCGTACCGGCGGCGGCCGTCGGTGGCGTGCCCCAGGCCCCGGCGCTGCCCGACCGTCACCAGCTCGACGGCGTGCACCACGCCCACCGTCGCCCCGCTCGCCCCGTCGACGACGCGACCGGGGTGCAGGGCCATGCGCTCGGCGAGGAAGGCTCCCCGTCCCTCGTCGGAGCGGATGAAGCACACGTCCTGGCTGTCGGGCTTGGCCGCCGTGCGCAGCCCGAGGTGGGCCGCCTCGGCGCGGACCTCCGCCTTCGTCAGGCTCCCCACCGGGAAGTCGACCCGCGCCAGCTGCGGCGGCGTGAGCATCGACACCACGTAGGACTGGTCCTTGGCACGGTCCGCACCCCGGCGGAGCGCCCGGGTGCCGTCGGGCTCGGTCGTCACCCGGGCGTGGTGCCCGGTGGCCACGACGTCGAAGCCCAGGCGGCGGGCCCGGTCGAGGAGCAGGTCGAACTTGACGTGGCGGTTGCAGGCGATGCACGGGTTGGGCGTCCGGCCCGCCGCGTGCCCGTCCACGAACGGGTCGACGACCCGGGCCCCGAAGGCTTCCGAGAAGTTGAAGACGTGGTGGACGATGCCGAGCTGGTCGGCCACCCGCCGGGCGTCCTCGACGTCGGCCACGGAGCAGCAGCCCGAGTCCGACTCCCCGCCCCACAGCTTGAGGGTCGCGCCGACCACGCGGTCGGCGCCGTGGCGCTCGACGGCAGCGGCGGCGGCGACCGACGAGTCGACACCGCCGGACATGGCAACCAGCACGCGCACGCCGTCAGTCTCGCAGGCGGCGGACGGCCTCTGGGACGGCGGCGAGCGCCAGGTCGACCTCGGCGTCGGTCGTCGTCGGGGACAGCGTGAGGCGCAGGGCGGACCCGGCGTCGGAAGCCGGGCGGCCCATGGCCAGGAGCACGTGGCTCGGCTCGGCGGCGCCGCTCGCGCACGACGACCCCGCCGAGGCCGCCACCCCGAGCTCGTCCAGGACGACGAGCAGCGCCTCGCTCTCGACGCCCTTCACCACCAGGTGCGCGAAACCGGCCACGGTGGCGGACCGGGGGACCGTCTCGGTGACGCCCTGCACCGTGGCGAGCACCCCGTCGACGAGGCGGTCGCGGCGCCGCGCCACCGCCGGGACCACCCGCCGGCTCGTCGCGGCCGCCTCGAGGGCCACCGCGGTCGACCACGCCGCCGCCACCGCCGGGGTGCCGCTGCGCCGTCGGCGCTCCTGCCCTCCCCCGTGGAGGATCGGCGCGAGGGCGAGGTCGCCGCGCACGACCAGGGCGCCGGCCCCCACCGGCCCGCCGAACTTGTGGGCGCTCACCGAGACCAGGTCAGCCGGTGCGGCGGCCGTCGCCACGTCGAGCCAGGGGACCGCCTGGACGGCGTCGGTGTGCAGGCGGGCCGACGGCGCCCGGCGGCGCACCAGCTCGGCCACCTCGGCCAGGGGTTGGACCGTCCCCACCTCGTTGTTGACCAGCATCACCGACACGAGCGACACGTCGCGCGTGAGCGCAGCGGCAAGGGCATCGAGGTCGATGGTCCCCTCGGTGGTAGCCGGCACCTCGCGCAGCTCGACCCCGTGGAGCTCGCTCGCCCGACGGCACGCCCGCAGCACGGCGTGGTGCTCGAACGCGGTGCAGACGACCGGTCCGGGCTGACCGGAGCGCGCCCCGAGCACCCCGAAGACCGCCAGGTTGTCGGACTCGGTGCCGCCAGAGGTCAGGACCACCTCGCCCGGGCGGGCCCCGAGGTGCGCGGCCAGCACGTCGCGGGCGTCGTCGAGACGGCGGCGGGCCCGGCGCGCCTCGGCGTGCATGCCCGTGGGATTGCCATCCGCGGCACCGGCGACCTCGAGCCACGCTTCGACGGCGTCAGGGACCATGGGTGTGGTGGCGGCATGGTCGAGGTAGGCGCGCACGCCACCAGTGTGCCCGCCCGCGCCGTTCGTGCCCGCGAGGGCGTCCCGCCGGCCTGCGCTGACCTGGCGGGAGCGGGTGCCTACACTGGCCCGGTGCCGGTGCCGCCCTCCGACCCACCCGTAAGCCCGCTCCCGGTGACCGGCGAGTCAAGCCGCGCGGACGAGCGCGAGATCGCCCGCCAGCGCAAGGTGTGGACCGAACGCGCCGTCTTCTGGGACGAGCACACCCCGAAGGGGCTCGACAAGGTGGTCGACGCCCTGGTGGACCGGTCCGGCGACACCGAGGGGGCTGTCATCGTCGACCTCGGGTGCGGGACCGGCCAGGTCACGTTCCCGCTCGCCCCGGGGGCGGCCCGGGTGCTCGGCGTCGACGTCAGCCCCAAGATGATCGAGATCCTCGAGCGCCACGCCCGTGAGCGCGGGGACGACAACGTCGAGGGCGTCGTGTGCGCCATCGAGCAGCTCGACCTCCCCAAGGGCTCCGTCGACCTGGTCGTGACCAACTATGTGCTCCACCACCTGCGCGATCGCGACAAGGCGGAGGTGGTGCGGCGGGCCGCCACGTGGCTCAAGCCCGGCGGCCGGTTCGTCATCGGCGACATGATGTTCGGGCGCGGCGCTGAGGCGCGCGACTGGGCCATCGCCGCCACCAAGACGAAGGCCTTCTTGAAGCTCGGGCCGGGCGGCCTCTGGCGCATCGCGAAGGGGGTCTGGCGGATGGTGGTGCGCACGCAGGAGCGGCCGGTGAGCATGTCGCGCTGGGTCGCCATGCTCACCGAGGCCGGCTTCGACGTCGTCGACACCGCCGAGGTGATCGCCGAGGGTGCCGTCGTCGTCGGCGTCCGTCGGACCGAGGCCGCCTCGACAGGGAGCCCCGCCGCGGCCGACGCGTGACGCCACTGCTGCCGCCTCCGACGACTGGTGACGGCGCGGCGGCCCTGCCCGGCCCCGGCAGCGCGTCACCGGTGCGCTACGGCGTCGTCGGGACGGGGATGATGGGCCAGGAGCACCTCCGCAACCTCGCCGCCGTGCCCGGCGCCGTCGTCACGGCGGTCGCCGATCCCCACCCTCCCTCGCTCGAGGGGGCCCGCCAGGCGCTCGGGGACGCCGCCGGCGACGTGGCGTACTTCACCGACCACCGCGACCTCGTGAGGTCGGCGCGGTGCGACGCCCTGGTCGTCGCCACCCCCAACATGACCCACGCCGACGTGCTCGCCGACATCCTCGGCACCCCCCACCACGTGCTGGTCGAGAAGCCGCTGTGCACGACGGTGGACGACTGCCGCCGCGTCGTCGAGCGGACGCGTGACCACCCCGGGATCGTGTGGGTGGGCCTCGAGTACCGCTACATGCCGCCCGTGGCGGCGCTCATCGACCGGGTCCGCTCGGGCGCGGTCGGCCGTCCGCGCATGGTCGCCGTCCGTGAGCACCGCTTCCCGTTCCTCCCCAAGGTGGGTGACTGGAACCGCTTCAACCGCAACACGGGCGGCACCCTCGTCGAGAAGTGCTGCCACTTCTTCGACCTGATGACCGTGCTCGCCGGCGGTCGGCCCGAGCGCGTGCTCGCCTCGGGCGGCCAGGACGTCAACCACCTCGACGAGTCCTACCACGGAGAGCGGCCCGACATCCTCGACAACGCCTTCGTCGTCGTCGAGTTCGACAACGGTGTCCGCGCGTCCCTCGACCTGTGCATGTTCGCCGAGGGGAGCCGGAACCAGGAGGAGCTGAGCGTGGTCGGCGACGCCGGCAAGGTCGAGGCCTTCCTGCCGAGCGCCGTCGTTCGCGCGGGGACGCGGGCGGCGGGGCCCGCCGGCGTCGTGGAGGAGGTGGCGGTCGACGACACCGTCCGCCACGAGGGCTTCCACCACGGCTCGAGCTACCTCGAGCACGCCGCCTTCCTCGAGGCGGTGCGCTTCGGGGGGCGCCCGGCAGTCTCCGTCGAGGACGGGCTCGTGAGCGTGGCGATCGGCGTCGCCGCACAGCGCTCGATCGCCGAGCACCGGGCCGTCACGATGGACGAAGTCCTCGGCGGCTGAGCGCGTTCGCCACGCCGGCCGCTCGAGGTGACGTCGACGGTCAGCCGCCCGCCCAGCACCTCGCCGAGCGCGGCGAGCTGGCGTCCGAGCTCGGGTGGCCCGTCGTCAAGGCCGCCAGACCGCCTTCACGTTGCAGAACTCGTGGAGGCCGTAGACCGACAGCTCGCGACCGACCCCCGAGCTCTTGACGCCCCCGAAGGGGAGCTCGGGCATGGAGGCGACCATGCCGTTCACGAAGACCATGCCGGCCTCGAGCTCGTCGACGAAGCGGTCCTGCTCGGTGACGTCCGTGCTCCAGACGCTCGCCCCGAGCCCGTACTCCGTGCCGTTGGCGACAGCCAGGGCCTCGTCCGCGCTCGAGACCCGGGTGAGCAGGGCGACGGGACCGAACACCTCCTCCGTGGCGACCCGCATGCCCGCCACGACGCCGGTCACGACGGTGGGGCGGTAGAAGAACCCCGGATGGCCGGGCCCGGCCGGACCGACCACGCGCTCACCACCGCAGAGGACGGCCGCGCCCTTGTCCCGGGCGTCCTCCACCTGGGCCTCGATCGTGTCGCGGGCGGCCTCGGTGACGAGCGGCCCGACCTCGGTGGCGGGGTCGAGCGGGTCACCCACCACGAGCGACGACATCCGCTCGACGAACGCCTCCACGAAAGCGTCGGCGACCGCCTCGTGGACGACGAAACGCTTGGCGGCGATGCACGACTGGCCGTTGTTCTGCACGCGGGCCTCCACGCCCACGGACACCGCCCGGTCGAGGTCGGCCGAGGGGAGCACGATGAAGGGGTCGCTCCCCCCGAGCTCGAGGACGACCTTCTTGCCCACGGCACCGGCCTGGGCGGCGACAGCACGACCTGCCCGGACGCTCCCGGTCAGCGTGACGGCGCGCACGCGCTCGTCGGCGATGACGGCCGGGACCTGGTCGGTACCGATGAGCAGCGTCTGGAACACGCCGGCCGGGCCGCCTGCGCGGCGGAAGAGGTCCTCGAGGAAGAGGGCCGTCCGCGGCACGCTCGGCGCGTGCTTGAGCAGGCCCACGTTGCCGGCCATGAGGGCGGGTGCGGCGAACCGGACGACCTGCCACAACGGGAAGTTCCAGGGCATGACGGCGAGCACCGGCCCGAGGGGCTGGAAGCGTACCGCTCCCCTCCCCGACCCGAGCGCCACCGGCTCCTCGGCGAGCAGGCGCGCCCCGTGCTCGGCGAACCAGCGCATGGCGTTGGCGCACTTGGCGACCTCGCCCTTCGCCTGGGCGAAGGGCTTGCCCATCTCGGTGGTGAGCAGGTGGGCAACGTCGGGCAGTTCGCCGTCGAGCAGGTCTGCCGCCGTCTGCAGCAGGCGGGCTCGGTCTGCGACACCCGTGCGGCCCCACGCGGCCGCCGCCGTCGCCGCCAGCGCCAGCCGTGCCTCGACGGCCTCCGGCCCGAGGGGCTCGAAGGTCTCGAGCACGTCGCCGGTGGTCGGGTTGACGGTGGCGATCGGCGGGCCGGCCGGAGGGGAGGTCATGACCTCGATTGTCCCTCAGGCCCAGCTTCGGGGCGAACCGGCTCGAGGCCCAGGCAGCCGGCGACCTCGAGTCGGCGGAGCTTCCCGGTGGACGTGCGGGGCAGCTCCGCACAGAGGTGGTACTCCTTGGGCCGCTTGTAGGGGGCGAGTGCCGACGCGGCGTGGGCCTCGAGGGCGGCGACGAGCCCGGCGCCGCGGTGCGCGGCGCCGGCGGCGGGAACCACGGCGGCGCAGACTCGCTGCCCCCAGCGGGGGTCCTCCCGGCCGAACACCGCCACTTCGGCCACGCCGGGAACGTCGTGGAGCGCTCCTTCGACCTCGGCCGGGTAGACGTTGACACCGCCGCTGATGACGAGGTCGTCGCGGCGCCCGTCGAGGTAGAGGTACCCGGCGTCGTCGAGCCGTCCGAGGTCGCCGACGGTGAACGACCCGTCGTCACGCCAGGCAGTGGCCGTCTTCGCCGGGTCACGCCAGTACGAGAAGCGCGCGAAACCCGGCGGGCGGCACCAGATCGTCCCGCCCTCGTCGACGGCGAGCACCCGGCCGGACCGTGCCCGGCCGACCGTGCCGGGCCGACCGAGCCACTCATCAGGGCTGCACGCGGTGAACTGGCCCTCCGTCGAGCCGTAGAACTCCCAGACGACCCCCGGCCCGACGCGGGCCAGAGCGCGGCGCTTGAGGTCCGGCGGGCACGCCGAGCCGGCGTGGACGAGGAGGCGCAGGGCGTCGAAGCGGTCGGGTGCGCCCGACTCCGGGGCCAGGAGGCGGGCGAGGGCCGACGGGGCGAGGAACGTCGTGGTCGGTGTGGGCCCGGCATGCCCGGCGAGGGCGGCGGCCGCGGTGGCGGCGTCGAAGCGCCCCAGCACGACGCACGTCCCGCCGGCGAGCAGGGTCCCCCCGGCGAAGCGGACCGAGACCGAGTGGTACATCGGGGAGCACACCAGGTGGACGTCGTCGGGACCGAAGTGCCACAGCTCGGCTTCGTCAGCCAGCGCCGCCGCCGCCGTGCGCTCGTCCCACAGTCCCGACCAGACGCCCTTGGCCCGTCCGGTCGTCCCCGACGTGTAGTGCATGGGCCGGGCGAGGGGTGCGGGCGCGAGCTCGACGGGCTCGCCCGTGGCCAGCTCGGCGAGGCCGGCCGCGTCGGTGACCACCGCCGCCGGCTCGGCATCCGCCACGAGGGCGTCTCGCTCGGCGTCGAGCAGGGTGGCGTTCAGGAGGACAGGCACGACACCCGTGCGGAGGGCGCCGAGCACGGCGGTGAGCAGGGCCGCCGACGATGGCAGGCAGAAGGCGATCCGGTCACCAGCCACGAGGCCGTGCGCGGCCATCCACCCGGCCGCCCGTCGCGCCGCGTCCTCGGCCTCGGCGGCGGTGACGACCTCGACGGAGACGGGGGCCGCCCGCGCGCTCACCGCGTACCCTCGCCGACGCCCGCCGAGGCGGGCGCGGGTCAGGAGCTCGAGCCCTTGCGCCGGGGCTTCAAAGCGAACCACCAGATGCTCGCCATGGTCGAGAGCACGCCGAAGACGGCCAAAGGCTTCACGAGCTTGCGGGTACGGGCGGACATGCCCCGACGATACCCGGCGGGGGACGCACGGGTGTCTCGGCGACCGGCCGGGGGTCACCCCGGAGCCGGCAGGCGCGGCCGACAGCCGTCAGCTCCCCACGGCCGCCCGGAGCGACTGCCGCAGCGATGTCGCAGTCGCCACGACGGCGCTCGGCTCGTACCCGCAGTGGGCCATGCAGTTGGCGCACCGGGGGTCGCGCCCTCGCCCGTACGCCGACCAGTCGGTCTGCTCGACGAGCTCGCGGTAGGTCGCGACGTACCCGTCCGACATGAGGTAGCAGGGCTTCTGCCAGCCGAAGATCGAGTAGCTGGGGATGCCCCAGGCCGTGCACTCGAAGTCGACCTTTCCCTCGAGGAAATCGAGGAACAGCGGGGTGTGGTTCAGCCTCCAGTGCCGGCGCCGTCCGCCGGCGAACGCCTCGCTGAACAGGCGGGTGGTCTCCTCGACGCCGAGGAAGTGCTCCTGGTCGGGCGCCTTCTCGTAGGCGTAGGCGGGCGAGATCATCATGGCGTCGACCTCGAGGTCGTCGTTCAGGAAGTCGAGGACATCGCGCACCGTCTTCGGCGAGTCGGTGTTGAACACCGTCGTGTTGGTGGTCACCCGGAAGCCCCGCTCCTTGGCGAGCCGGATGGCGGCGACGGCGCGGTCGAAGACGCCGTCGCGGCACACCGAGGCGTCGTGGCGTTCGCGCAACCCGTCGATGTGGACGGCCCAGGAGAAGTACGGCGACGGCGTGAACCGGTCCATCTTGCGCTCCATGAGGATGCCGTTCGAGCACAGGTAGACGAAGCGCTTGCGGGCGACCAGGGCCTCGACGATGCCCTCGATGTCGGGGTGCATGAGCGGTTCGCCGCCGGCGATGGAGACGACGGGGGCGCCGCACTCCTCGACGGCCGACACCGCCTCGTCGACCGACATGCGCTTGCGCAGGATGTCCGCGGGGTACTGGATCTTGCCGCACCCCGCGCACGACAGATTGCAGGCGAACAGCGGCTCGAGCTCGACGACGAGCGGGAAGCGCGTGCTCCTGCGCAGTCGCTGCTTGGCCAGGTACGCGCCGACGCGCAGGTTCTGGCGCCAGGGGACGGACATCAGCGGACCTCCAGGGGGAGTTGGAACCGGACGTGCTCGTCCACGACCGTGCGCTCGTGGACGTCGACGGGGCCGAGGCCGCACAGGGCCTCGACGACCTCCTCGACGACGCGCTCGGGGGCCGACGCCCCGGCGGTCAGGCCGACCGACCCGGCACGGCGCAGCCAGTCGAGCTCGATCGCATCGGGGTCCTCGACGAGGTGGGCGCGGGTGCCCGCCCGCTCGGCCACCTCGACGAGGCGCTGCGAGTTCGACGAGTTCGCCGAGCCCACCACCAGGACGAGGTCGACGTCGCCGGCAACCGCCTCGACCGCCTGCTGGCGGTTCTCGGTGGCAAAGCAGATGTCGCTCACCGACGGCTCGACCACGTCAGCGAAGCGCCGGCGGACGGCGTCGGCGACCTCGGCCACGTCGCTCGGCGCGAGCGTCGTCTGGTTGAGCAGGCCGATGGGCGCCGCGCCCGGGACGTCGAGCGCTTCGACGTCCTCGACGGAGCCCACGAGCACGGTGCCCGGGACCTCGCCGAGGGTGCCCTCGACCTCGTCGTGCCCGTCGTGGCCGATCAGCACCACCTGGCGCCCCTGCCGGGCGAAGCGACGGGCCTCGGTGTGCACCTTGGCCACGAGGGGGCAGGTGGCGTCGACGACCCGCAGCCCCCGCCGTTCGGCCTCGTCCTTGACCGCCGGGGACACGCCGTGGGCCGAGAGCACGACCGTCGTCTCGTCGGGCACTTCGTCGAGCTCGTGGACGAAGACGGCGCCCTCGGCCTCGAGCCGGCGGACCACATGGGTGTTGTGGACGATCTGGCGCCGTACGTAGACGGGGGGACCGAACCGATCGAGGGCCCGCTCGACGATCTCGATGGCCCGATCGACGCCGGCGCAGAACGAGCGCGGCCCGGCGAGCAGGACCGTCCGGGGCCGGCACGCCTCCGCCCAGGCGCCGAGGACCGGCATGGCCCGGCGCAGCGACGCGAGCGCCCGCACGCCGTCGGCCACGAC
>JAJZJT010000108.1 GCA_021809995.1 Actinomycetes bacterium | reverse complement strand
CCGGCGAACCGGGCCGGCGGGGGTCGGCGGGAGCCTCGGCCAGTGCCCGCCGCACGGCAGGGTCGCGCACCCGCTCCGACGCACGCCGCGCCGCCCGGACCGCCCGGTTGGCCTCGAGCTCGCTGGCGATGCGATCGGGGCCGTGCTCCGCACCCTCGGCCAGGACCGCCAGCTCGGCGACCTTCTCCTCGGCGAAGGCAAGCCACGGCCGGACCTCGGGATCCAGCGTCGTCTCGGCCTCGAGGCTCACCGGCACGTGCAGCAGGGAGCAGGAGGTGGAGGCCACCACCTCGGAGGCGTAGGAGCCGACCCGATCGAGCAGCCCGAGGGAGGCGTCGAGGTCGTTCACCCAGACGTTGCGGCCATCGACCACGCCGGCGAAGAGGACCCGCTCCCCGATGCCGCCGGCTCCTTCCAGGAGGCCGACGTTCTCGGGCCCCCGGGAGAGGTCGAGGCCGATGCCCTCGACCGGCAGGTCCGCCAGGATCGTCATCGCCTCGCCGACGTGGCCGAAGTAGGTCGAGACGGCGACTTGCGGGCGGGATGAGGCCTCGCCGAGCCGCCGGTAGGCGTGGATGAGGGCGTCGAGCTCGCCGGCGCTGCGGTCCTCGACGAGGGCAGGCTCGTCGAGGCGGACCCACCGAGCGCCGGCCGCCGCCAGCTTCCCGAGCAGCTCGAGGTAGGCGTCGACGAGCCGGTCGAGGAGCGTGAGCGGGGAGAACCCGGGGACGGCCGGCGCGCAGCGCAGCAGGAAGGTCAGGGGACCGAGGAGCACCGGCATGGTCTCGATGCCGAGGGCGTTGGCCTCCTCCAGTTCGCCGACGGCCTTGGAGGGGTCCGCCGAGAAGGCGGCGTCGGGGCCGATCTCGGGCACCAGCTGGTGGTAGTTGGTGTCGAACCACTTGGTGAGCTCGAGCGGCGCCACCGGGACACCCCCCACCTCGCCACCTCGGGCCATGGCGAAGTAGCGCACCAGGCTGCCCTGCTCCCCCGGGGGCATTGGCGGCCCGAAGCGGTCCGGAACAGCGCCCAGCGCGACGGCGGCGTCCAGCACGTGGTCGTAGTACGAGAAGTCGTTGGAGGGGACGAAACCGATCCCGGCGGCGGCCAAGGTGCGCCAGTTGTCGCGGCGTATACCGGCGCCGACCTCCAAGAGGGCACCTTCGGCGGAACGTCCGGCCCAGTAGTCCTCGAGCGCCCACTTGAGCTCCCTGTGCCGTCCGATGCGCGCCATGCCGTGCACGGCGGTCCTCATGCGACGTCTCCGGCGCCGAGGGCGCTGGCGGCGGGGCGCCGGGTGCCCGACTGCACGGCGAGCGTGCGGGGGGAGGCCGGACCGTGGGCCGGCGGGTCGGCTGCGGCGGCCTCCAGGTGGCCACCTCGGGCGAGGGCGTCGAGGAGGAGGTGGAAGTAGACCAGTCCGCCGTAGGGCCACCACCCCTTGGCCAGGGCGGCGACCTCGTCGTAGCCGGCGGAAGCCGGCAGCTCGAAGCGCCGGCGCAGGTTGTTGCGGGCGCCCACGTCGTCGCCGGGGAGGACCCCGAGGCGCCCGAGCCCCCGCAGGACCACGTACTCGGCGCTCCAGCGGCCGATCCCCGGCAGGGCCACGAGGGCGGCGCCGGCGTGCTCGTCGTCGGCCTGCGCCAAGGTGTCGAGGCCGAGGGTCCCCGAGACGACGCCCCGGGCGAGCCCGATGAGGGTCCGGGCCTTCGCCACGCTGAACCCGAGGCGGCGCAGGTGGGGCGGCTCGGCTGCGGCGAGGCGCTCGGCAGCTGGGAACCCGGGCGGGGCGCCCCGGAGCCCGACCTCGGGCCCGTAGACGGCGGCCAGACGGTCGAGGAGGTGGATGCCGACGGTGAGGGAGAGCTGCTGGCAGGCAACGGCGTTCACGAGCGCCTCGAAGACGCTGGCAAAGCGCGGCGGCCGCACCCCTCTGAAGCGCCCGGCGAGCCCGGCGAGGCGCTCGTCGGCCGCCGCCAGCTCGTAGAAGCCGGCGAGATCGACCCCGAGCCCGAGCATCCGCTCGAGGGTGCGGCGCACCTCGCCGATGCCAGCCTCGCTCGGGGCCTCCCCGCGGCGGCGCACCTCGACGCCGAGGCGCACCCCCTCCGGCTCCCCACCCTCCTGGCGGACTGCGACCAGCACCGGGCTGGCGTCGGCCACGAGCGTCCTCGTGTAAGTGGTGCCGTCCCAGGCGTCGATCGTGTTGTGCGGCCGGCGCCGCAGCGCCCAGACGGTCAGGTCCAGGCGGAACGGCGGGCAGACCTCGATCGTGAAGCGGGCGATCCCCACCGGCTACCTGCCCTTCCCCGCTGCGAGCACGTCGGCGAGCACTGCGGCCCCCGAGTGCTCGACGTCACGGGTGGCGGTCAACAGCACGAGGCGACCGCGGGCACGGGCGAGACCCCGCAACCGCTCGACGGCGGACGCGCCGGGCTCGTGGTCCAGCTCGACCTTGTAGCGGCGGGTGAACTCACCGAACCGCTCCGGGTCGTGGCCGTACCAGCGGCGCAGGTCGGCGCTCGGCGCTGCGTCCTTCGCCCACTCGTCGAAGTCCACGACTGCCTTCTGGATCCCCCGGGGCCACAGCCGGTCGACGAGCACCCGGTGCTCGCCGGGGCGACGCCCGGGGTCTTCGTACACCCGGACCACCTCCACGCTAGCCTTCGCCGCCGCCCCAGTCCTCGTTGCCCGGCTCACCGGGCCCGGAACCCGAGGGCCGCCGCCGCCTCCTCGTCGATCATGGCCGGGCTCCACGGCGGGTCCCACACCACCCGCACGTCGACCCCGACGGCCCCGTTGACGGCGTCGGCGATGGCGGTGCGGGCCATCTCGGGGAGCACCTCGGATGCCGGGCAGCCGGGCGTCGTCATCGTCATGTCCACGACCACCGTGCCACCTTCGGCCCGGACGGCGTAGACCAGACCGAGCGACACCACGTCGAGGTACAGCTCGGGGTCGTAGACGCCGCGCAACGCGTCCCAGGCTGCGTCGAGCACGTCGGCCGCCGACAGCTGGAGCCCGCTGCCCGCCTCAGCTGGGCCACCGGGGTGAGGGTCACTACCTGGCGCTCGGTCCGTCACGACGGCCGCCGGAAGGTGACCCGCCAGTCGCCGCCGCCGAGGTCCTCTGCCTCGTAGGAGAAGCCCTGCGAGGACAGCACCCCTTCGAGGGGCACCGGCTCGAACGGCGCCAGGACGACCAGCTCCTCGCCGTCTTCGAGGGCACTGGCCGCGGCCATGATCGTCTCGAACGGCTCATCGCCCGACGCGATGATCGGGCGGGCGTCGACAGTTGCCATTGCCTTCTCCCTCCTGGGCACCGGCAGCACCCCGGATGGCCCTGTTGTTCTGTTCTCCACTAGAACTTATCAGGATGTGGCGCTCTCCGGAAGTCCGACCTGTGCCAGGGGACCATCGTCACGGCAGCTACCCGATGAGAAGCGAGCCGCTCGGATGCGGCTCGAGCTTCCGCCTGGCGCCATGAGTGGCCCGATGGAACCCGAGGAACCCGACGCGGGCCCGGTCGTCGTCGGCCGGCGAGGGCTGCGGACCGGGTGGACCACCGGGACCTGCGCGTCGGCCGCCGCCAAGGCCGCCCATCTGGCGATTGTCTCCGGCCGGCGCCCCGAGTGGGTGGAGGTGGCGCTGCCCTCAGGGCGGCGGGTGGGTTTCCCCGTCGAATGGGACGGCGCGGGCAGGGCCGCGGTCGTGAAGGACGCCGGCGACGACCCGGACTGCACGGCCGGCGCCCGCATGACCGCCGAGGTGCGCGCCCGGGGAGACGGCGGCGAACATGTCCTTCGTGCCGGCGAGGGGATCGGGACCATCACCAAGCCGGGCCTCGGCCTTCCGGTGGGTGCCCCGGCGATCAACCCGGTGCCGAGACGCATGATCCTGGCCGCCCTCGCCGAGGTCGGCACCGAGCCGGTCGACGTCACCTTCTCGGTCCCCGGCGGCAAGGCGATGGCGGCGGAGACCACCAACGCCCGCCTCGGCATCCTGGGAGGGATCTCGATCCTCGGGACCTCGGGCGTCGTACGACCCTTCTCCACCGCCTCCTACCGGGCGTCGGTGGTCCAGCAGATCGACGTGGCCGCCGCCCAGGGCGAGCGGACCGTGGTGCTGGCGACCGGCGCCCGCTCGGAGGCGGCGGCCACCCGGCTCTACCCGGCCCTCGACCCGGTGTGCCTGGTCGAGGTGGGCGACTTCACCGGGATCGCCCTGCGGCGGGCGGCGCATGTCGGGATGCACAAGGTGGTCTTCGTCGGCATGGCCGGCAAGCTGGCCAAGCTCGCCGCCGGGGTGATGATGACCCACTTCCACCGCTCCGAGGTCGACACGGCGCTGCTCGCCGCTCTGGCCGTCGAAGGAGGGGCACCCCGGGCGGTGGTGGAGGCGGCAACTGCGACGGCGACGGCCCGGCACTTCTTCGACGCCTGCGTGACCCACGGGTGCCTGGGACCACTTGCCCTGTTGTGCGAGCGGGCTCGCTCCGCCTGCCTGGCACATGCCGGGCCGAGCTTCGAGCTCGAGGTGGTCCTCGTCGACTACGAAGGATCGGCTGCTCTGTGGCGTACCGGGCCGGGGGGCGCCACCAGTGGCCGTGTTCGAGACGCTGGGGTTTGAATCTCTGCTCCATCCTAGAGATACACTGGTGACGTGGAGCATCCGAGCGTGGCAACGGCCGAGCGGCCGGGGCCCCAAGCCCTACGACGCCAGCGACACCGGACCGCACCGGCGTGGCAGGAGGCGGAGGTGACCGCGGTGATCGAAGAGGCGCCCGACGCCGTCACCTTGCGCCTCCGGCTCGGCGACGCGACTGGGTTCCTCCCCGGCCAGTACTACAACGTGCGTCTGGCGGTGCCCGGGCGGCCGCGGCCGGTGCAGCGGGCCTACTCGATCGGCTCCTCGCCAGCGCCGGACCCCTCGCTGATCGACCTCGGCATCCGGGAGGTGCCGGGAGGGCTCCTCTCCCCTCGGCTAGTCGGCCTCCGCGCCGGCGAGCGGCTCTTCGTCCGGGGACCCTACGGCCGGTTCACCTGGGACGGCTGTGACACCGGCCCCGTGCTGCTGGTCGGCGCGGGCAGCGGGATGGTGCCGCTCATGTCGATGGTCCGTCACGCCGCGTACCGTGGCCGGCACGACCCGGTCGTGGCGGTCTGCTCGGCGATCACCTATTCCCACGCCTTCTACCGCGAGGAGCTGGCCGCACTGGTGGCCCGGCATTCGTGGCTGCGGGTCGTGCACTGCATCACCCGTGACCAGACCGAACCCCGCGCCCGCTACCACCGGCGGGTGGACAGGACCGTGCTGTCGGAGAGCCTCGAGGGGATCCACCCCAGCGTCGCCTACCTGTGCGGGTCCCCGGCCATGGTCGAGTCGGTCGCCGCAGCCCTGGTCGACCTCGGCGTCGCGCCCGATGCCATCGAGACGGAGAAGTACGACTGAATGCCCGCAGAGACCCACCAGCAGGGACGGGCCGCTGACGCCGAGACCATCTCGGTGCTGCTGGGCGCGCTGCTGAGCGACGACGACATCGCCGAGGACACGGTGCTGTCCGACCTCGGGGTCGGCGCAGACGACCTCGGCGACTTGTGGGACGCCGTCCGCGAGGAGCTGGCCGAGCGGACCGTGGGACCCGAGCTCGACCCCTCCGACCTCGACCCCCAGATGACGGTCGCCGCAGCGGCGCTGGCCATGGCGTCGCTGCTCGCTGGCGTAGGGGACAGGGACAGGCACGACGATGCATAGCAGTAGCGGACCTCGAGCCGCGAGCGTCTCGGGCTCGTGGGCTGGCCGGCCGCCGGGTGTGCCTGGCGCGGTGCCGCCGCCGTCGGTGCCACTCTCGTTCCTGGCGGCGGCTTCAGCCGGCCTCGTCGCCTGCGGCATCGCCTGGGTCTGGGCCCGGACCGCGGCCACCACGGACCCGAGCGCCGATCGGGTGGTCGCCGCCGTGCACTTCGGCGTGCTCGCCACCTTGGCCATGGGCGTCCTCGGCGCCACCCACCAGTTCACCCCCGTCATCACCGGCCGCCCGCTGCGGTCGGTCCTCTTGGCCCGAACCACGTTCGTCGTCTGGCTGGGGGCGTCGTGGCTGCTGCCGCTCGGCATCGGCTTCGAGCAGACCGGCGTGACCGCTGCCAGCGGGGTTCTCGCCCTGGTGGGCCTTCTCCTGCTTGCCTGGAACCTCGCCGCGCCGCTGTCGGTGCGAGGCAAGGGCGCCCCGGTCACCGCCCTTCGCCTAGCCCTCCTCGGCGCGGCGGCGACCACGCTCCTCGGTGCCACCTTCGTCGGCGACCGACAAGGACACTGGTTCACCCTCTCGGGTCACGTCGACCTGGCGATGGGCGTGCTGGGCCTGTTCGCCTGGCTCGGGGTCACCTACATCGGCGTGGCACAGAAGCTGTGGCCCATGTTCATGCTGGCACACGTCCCCGGGGGGCACCGCTCCGGGACGGTAGCGGTGTGGGGCACCTGGCTCGGCGCAGCGATCCTGGCCGGCGGGCTGGCCCACGGCGCCCCGGTCTCCGAGTGGGGCGGTGCAGGGGTGCTCGTCGTCGGCCTCGGCGCCCACCTCGCCTCGCTGTGGGCACATCTGCGTCATCGCCGCCGCAAGGCCGACCTGCACCTCCTCTTCGTGGTGACCGCCGCGGCGTGGCTGCTCGTCGCCGCCGGCCTCGCCCTCGCCGGGGCGCTCCTCCTTCCCAACCACTACCGCCTGGGCGTCGCCCTCGTCGCCGCCGCCATGGTGGCCGGCGGCGGCTGGCTGCTCGAGGCGCTGGTCGGCCACGCCCACAAGGTCGTGCCGTTCATCGTCTGGTCGCTGCTGCGCTCGCAGGGCACGCCGAGCGGACCGTCGGGCAAGCCCCTCATGTTCGCCGACCTCTACCACCACGGCTGGGCTGCGGCCACCTACGGAACCATCACCGCCGGCACCGCCGCGCTGTGCGCCGGCCTCGGCGCGTCGTGGCCGCCGGCGATCGCGGCAGGCGGCGTGCTCCTGACGGCAACGGGCGTCCTCGCCGCCGCCAACCTGTCGGCTCGTCCCCTACACCTGCGCACCGCCGTACGGGCGGGCACCGATGTTCCGGCTGCTGCCACCACGCAGCGGACTGAGCCTGCCGCCGAGCGCTCGACGTGACATGCTGGGATCAGGTGTGGACGAGCCCGGCTCACTGGGCCGCCGAGCGCGCCGCGTGGTCGGGGATCGGTGCCGCGACAGCCTCCTCTTTCTCGGTCCTTTCGGTGCGCGCCTCGCGGCGGGCCCGCCGGGCGCGCTGCAAGGCTCTGCGCTCGCTCGGGCCGAGGCCGCCCCAGATGCCGTCCTCGGGGTTGGCGACCAGCGCGTAGGTGAGGCAGTGCAGCCGCACGTCGCAGCGTGCGCACACCTGCTTGGCCGCAGCCGTCTGGGCGACCGCCGCTTCGTCTCGCTCACCCGCCGGGAAGAACAGCTCGGGTCCCGTCTCCCTGCACGCGGCACGGCGGCGCCAGCCGCCCGCGTCGAAGAGGAGCCGGGCGCGGCGAGGTTCGAGGCGCAAGAACACCGAAGCCGGTCACTCCTCGATGAAGATGCACTCGCCGGGGCACTCCTCGGCTGCTTCGCGCACCGCGTCCTCGAAGCCGTCGGGGACCGCGGCGAGGCCCTCTGAGCCGCCCGGGTCGCTCAGCACCCGGCCGTCGTCCTTCACGTAGGCCAGGCCGTCCTCCAAGAGGGTGAAGACCTGGGGGCAGATCTCCTCGCACAGCCCGTCTCCGGTGCAGAGGTCCTGGTCGATCCATACCTTCAACGCATCACTCCTTGCCTGCTCGTCCGGTATCGGTTGCCCGACGGGCCCAGTCTGACCGGCGCTCGTCCGGGCGACGGCGTCACCACATGCCCAGCTGCAACCGGGCCGCCTCCGACATCCGCCCGAGGTCCCACGGCGGCTCGAAGACCAGCTCCACCGCGGCGTCGGTGACCCCGGGGATCCCGAGGATCCGCTCGGCCGCCTCGGCGCGCAAGATGTCCCCCATCCCACACCCCGGGGCGGTCATCGACATCCACACCGCCACCCGGTACCCCCCCGAGTGCGTCGGGTGGACCTCGCAGCCGTAGATCAGGCCGAGGTCCACCACGTTGACGGGGATCTCGGGGTCGTAGACGCTCCGCAGCCGGTCCAGCACCTCGTCCACGTCCGGGACCTGCCAGCCGGCGCTGTCGCTGTCTGCCCCCATGGTCGTGCGCGACTGCGCCGCCGGGCCGGCGGCACCGCGCTTCCCGACACCGCCCTCGTCCACCACGGACGCATCCTCGATGCCGAGCGCGTCGGCGTCGGTCCCCTCGATGCGCGCCAGGGTCCCGTGGCCGATCTGGACGGTGAAGCTGCCGCCCAGGCGCTGGACGACGACCACCTGCTCACCTGCGCCGAGGACGGCCCGGCGGCCGCTCGGGACGAGCACCACCGGGCAGTCCCTCCGCAGCTCGACGAGCTCGCTCACTGCGGTCGACCTCCTCGTCGGGTGCGGGTTGCCGCACACGTGGAGATGCCGCTGCTGTGGCCGTCTTCGTCCAGGACGACCAGCCCCGCCGCCGTCGCCAACTCCTCGGCGCGCTGACGGATCGGCCCCTTGCCGAAGCGTTCGAGGATCTCCCGGGCGAAGCCCGAGACAAGGACCGCCCGCGCCTCGCGCTCGGATACTCCCCGTGAGCGGAGGTAGAAGAGGGCGTCGGGATCGAGCTGCCCCACGGCCGCGCCATGGCTGCAGGCGACGTCGTCGGCGTTGATCTCGAGGCGGGGGCGGGTGTCCACCTCGGCCCGCTCGGAGAGCAGCAGGTTCTTGTTGACCTGCACGGCGTCGCTCCCGTCCGCCCCGGGGCGCACCACGAGATGCCCGTTGAACACGCCATGGCCGTCGCCCGAGACCACCCCCTTGTAGAGCTGGCGGCTCGTACAGCCGGGGGCGGCGTGGTCGACGAGCACGGGGTTGTCGTGGTGCTGGCCCGCGCCGGTGAGGAACAGCCCGTCCAGGTCCACGTCCGCTCCCTCGCCGGCGAGGACGACGTCGACCTCGTGGCGGCCGATCCGGCCACCGGTGGCGAGCAGCCGCGAGGACAGCCGGCTGGCCTCGGCCAGGCGAGCTTCGAGCGAGGAGAAGTGGAAGCTGTCCCTGCGCTCGCCTTGCAGCACGTAATGCGCGAGCTCGGCGCCGGCGCCGAGGTGCACCTGGGTGAGGGCGTTGGTGACGGCCGGCCCTCCCGGCCCGCTCAGGTAGGTCTCGACCAGCGTGGCGCTGGATCCGGACCCCGCCACAACGATGACGCGGGGATGCGACCAGCTCGCCTCGCTGGCGGGCATAGCGACGAAGACGACCTCGATCGGGTCCTCGACGACCGTCCCCGGTGGAAGGTCGATGAGCACGCCGTCGAC
>JAJZJT010000107.1 GCA_021809995.1 Actinomycetes bacterium | reverse complement strand
GAGGGTGGGGGACGGGCCGACCACGTCCTTGGCCAGCTCGATGGCGTCCGCGAGGGTCGACGCCGGTCGGAAGCCGAGCCGGCGGACGGTGGCTGGATCGCCGCCGACGACCACGACGGCGCCCAGGTGGTCGAGGGCGTGCGCACACCAGTACCACATGTAGAAGGGGTGGACGCCATGGTACGCGTGGCCCGTCCGGTAGAGGTGCACGTACCACGGGTCGGTGGCGAAGGACTCCTCGAAGCGGGCGGCCATCTCCACCGGGTCGGTGGTCTGGGGCAGGACCTCTTCGAAGAAGTCGATGTAGCTCGGGTGGTGCACCGGGTCGAACGACGGCGTCGTCGGGTGGCTGAGGATGGCCACGCCGCCGTTCCGGACGAGCGGCTTGTTGCGATAGAGGTTGAAGAAGTAGCCGAGGCCGAGGCAGGCGACCAGGATGGGGTTGAGGATCGAGTTGACGTTGTAGGGGCTGATGTAGGGGAGCCCCATCGTCACGATGTCGGTCTGCCCCTCGACGACCACCGACTGCTGGGCGAGGACGTGGTCGGTGGTCACGGCGTGGACGGCCTCGACCTCGCCGGCCTGCACCGAGGTCATGCGGTGCGGCGCCCGGACGGAGTGGAAGATCCGGCGGGCGAGGCGGGCGGGGGTGCGGTCGAGCGCCCCGGCGACCCCGAGGTAGGAGAGCCGGTCCCGCGCTCCCCACTCCCACTCGCGACGCTGCAGGAAAGCGAACTGGCCGGGGAAGGTGTCGGTGTTGAGAGTGGTCTCGATCTGGAAGACGGTGACGCCGCTCGCGGCGATCAGCCTGCCCATGCGCCAGTTCGACGAGTGGAGCTCCGAGCGCGTCTGGTCCATGAACGACCGGCTGTGCTGCATGGTGGTCGGGTTGTGGTGATGGCGGAGGCTGCGGTAGCTGGCGAGCCCGGTGGCGACGCTCTTGTGGCCGCCGTCCATCGCCACCAGGTTGATGTTCACATAGACGACGAGGTCGCTCTCGGCGGCTCGCCGGTTGATCTCGACGTCCTCGCCCTGCTCGGTGGTCCCGAGGTGGAGCAGCTGGTCGGGGTCCTCGGCGTCGTGCTGGAGGAGCAGGCCGTGGGGCGCGAAGGCGTCGTAGACGCGGTCCCCGAGGGCGTGGCGGAGCTCGGCCTCGGTCATCCGGCGGTGGAGGGCGAGCGCGGCGAGGAGCACGACGTCGTCGACCCCCGCGGCAGCGGCCAGCTCGAGCACCTCCTCGATGACGAGCTGGCGGATGTCGGGGCGTTCCATCGGGGGCAGCGGCAGCGACACGTCGTCGAAGGCGATGGTCAGCTTCATCCCCGGTCGCAAGAGGGCGGGGAGGGGGTCACGGTCTCCCAGCGGGCTGGCCAGGGCGTGGCGGATCGCCGCGCGCGGGTCGGGGAGAGGGTCGAGGGGCTCGGGCGCGTAGACGACGCGGCTCCCTTCGGGGAGGCGCTCGAGCCGGAACCGCTCGCCGTGCCAGAAGAGGGTCGGCGGGGTCGAGCGGTCGACCTCGAGCACGAAGCCGGGCCTGGGGCTCATCGCGGGGTTCCTTTCCGGGTGCGCAGGTCGAAGACGATCTTCACGGCGCCTCGTCGTCCGGCTGAGCCGGCGTGCACGAGGGCCTCCTCGTAGCGGTCGAGCGGGTACGCCGCAGAGACCAGGGTGCCGAGCCCGGCCGTGGCGACGAGGGAGAAGGCGAGGTCGAAGGTGCGCGGTGGCGCGCCGGCGGGCTCGACACCGGCGGGCTCGACACCGGCGGGCTCGACACCGGCGGGCTCGACACCGGCGGGCTCGACACCGGCGGGCTCGACACCGTAGGCGTAGGCCCCTACCAAGCGGAGCTCTCGGTGCCAGAGGACCGCCAGGTCGACCGCGATGCGCCCGGGCATGCCCACCAGGACGACCGTCCCTCCCGGGCGGGCGAGCCCGAGCGCCGTGCCGAGCGAGTCGGCCGATCCCACGCAGTCGAACACCACGTCGGCGCCGTCGGACAGGCGTCCGCCGATGGCCAGGGAGCCTGTCGCCCGGCGCACGGAGCGGGCGAGCTGGTCCGGGGGGACGACCACGTCGGCACCGAAGCGGTCGGCCAGCTGGCGCTGGACCGGGTGCTTGGCGCCCACCACCACCGTGTGGGGGCAGGTGGGCCGGACCAGGTGGGTCAGCGCGGCGATGGTGGCGAGGCCGAGGGTCCCCGCTCCGAGGACGACGACCGTCGACCCGGAGGGAACTGCCGCGGCGAGCGCGGCGTGCGCCGCGCATGCCGCGGGCTCGACGACGACGGCGTCCTCGTCGTCGAGGGCGTCGGGGACGGCGTGCAACTGCGAGGCGTGGGCGACGAGGCCGGCGGTCGACCATCCGCCGCCGGTGTCCGCGCAGAACCCCGTCTGGAGACCCGGGGCGAGCGGCCCGTCGGTCAGGTGGCTGCAGCGGCCGGTGCGGCCCTGGGTGCATGCAGGGCACGGCGGGCGGACGTGGCGTGGCGCGCACCCGAGGACGGGCTCGAGGACGGCACGCGTCCCGGGGACGAGGTCGTTGCCCGCGTGGTCGACCCCCCCGTCGTCGAGGACACCGACGACCTCGTGGCCGGGCACGAACGGGAAGCTGACGACGTCCTCGAAGTAGCGCGAGCTGCGACCGTCCACGGTCGCGAGGTCTGAACCGCAGATGCCCGAGAGCGTCGGGCGGAGGTGGTACCAGTCCTCGGCAGGGAGGGCGGGGGGATCGGCGTCGAGCAGGCGCAGCGGGCCCACGTGGGCTCCTCGTCCCGAGGCCAGCACCGAGGCCAGCCGGGCAGCGGCGAAGCGCGGCAGGTTGCGCTCGAAGACGAGCGCTTTCACCGCTCACCCCGGTCGGAGGGGTCGCCACGTCGGCGACGCGCTCCCACGAGAGCCGCCTGGCTCGGTCCGGACGCGGTACGTGTAGAACGCGGTCCGAGTGGCAGCAGCGGGCGCGCCCCGCCCGCGGCCTTTGCCCAGTGCTCGACGTGCCAGCCCCGCCGCCGGGCGATGGCGGCGAGCTTCGCCTCGGGGTTGACGGCTACGGGGAAGCCGACGGCCTCGAGGAGCGGCAGGTCGCTCGCCGAGTCGGCGTACGCCATCGACTCCTCGAGCCGCAGACCTTCTGCCGACGCGTACGCGGCGAGCACGTTCGCACGGGCCTCGCCGATGGGCGGCAGGTCGCGCAGCTGTCCCGTGAACCGCCCGCCGCGCTCGTCGAGGTGCGCGCACACGATGTCGTCGAAGAGGGGGCGGAGCGGTTCGACCACGAGGTCGAGGGCGCCGGTGATGAGGACCGTCCGGTGCCCGAGCGACCGGTGGTGGCGCACTCGGGCGATGGCGGACGGAAAGGACTTGGCCAGGATCAGGTCGGTGAAGAGCTCCCAGCCGTCGTCGCGCAGGGCGGCCACGGACGCGCCTTCGTAGCGACGGTAGAAAGCGCGCAGGAAGTCGCCTCGGTCGCGGCGGTCGAGGGCGAGCAGGGAGGGCGCTTGGAGGACCAGGTCGGCGACGAAGGCCGCCCGTTGGCGGGGCGGGAGGTGCCGAGAGGCAAGCCAGGCGAAGGAATCGACGACGTTGGAGGCGACCAACGTGTTCTCGAGGTCGAAGGCGGCGAGGTGCCGGTCGGGCGAGAGGATGGCTGTGAGCGCCCGTTCGGAGCGCGGGGCCTGGGACGGGCGGCCCGGGGCGGTCCGGACCCGGGCGTGGAGGACGACCGAGGGCAGGTGGACGTCGCGGACGTAGCGACCCCAGTCCACGACGGCGGGGTCGAAGCAGTAGCGGGCGCGGTCGGCTTCGTCGAGGGTGTCCCACAGCGCGAGGAGGCGGTCGACGCGGTAGCGCGCCTCCGTCTCGGTGTAGGAGCCGTAGAGCTCGACGTAGCCGAGGGCACGGTCGGCGAGGAGGTGGCGCTCCTCGAGGGCGGCGACCCAGGCGGCTTGGCGACCCCGGATGGGGAGGGTGCCGACGGCTCGCTCGGCCAGGCCCATGAGCTTCCCGGCCCGAGTGAGCTGCCGCTGGACCCGGCCGCGGCCGGGGAACGACCATTCGGGCACCGTGATCGGTTGGCCGGCGCTGTCGTAGAGCGGGTGCTCGGTGAACCACGACTGGACGAGCTCGACGAGGTGGCCGTAGCGCAGGGGGTTGCGGACGCCAGAGGCGACATGGAGCACCGTCGGGAGCGCCGTCGCCGGCATGTCGCCGGCGACGGGGGTTCCCGCCGGCCCGCGTGCCGCCGCGGCGATGATGGCGGCGACGACGAGGTCGACCGGGATGACGTCGATCACGCCTTCGGGGACGCCGGGGAACTCCTTCAACAGCCCCCGCGCGTACGAGACGATGATGGGCTCGGCCATGCGGAACCCCCGGATCCATCCCGGCCGGGGCTCGGCCAGCGCCGACTCGATGATCGAGGGACGCACGATGGTGAGGGCGAGCGCGTCGGCGAACTGCTCGACCAGGGCGCGCTCGCCGAGGGCCTTCGTGTACGGATAGGCGTCGGGCCAGCCCAGGGATTGGGCTCGCGCCTTTCCCGCTTCGACCATCCGGTGCCGGACCCACTCCTCGCGCTGGCGCTCGGCCCGGGCGGCGAGCAGGTGCACCCCGGCGGCGCCGAGCTCGCGCCGGGCCTCCCCGGTGAAGACGGCGAGCCGCTCGGGCTGCCGTGACTCGGCGTCGAGGTCGCCCCGCTGTCGCCGGGCCGCGGCGACTTCTGCTCGCCAGTCGACGTCGACGGCGAAGCGGTTCTCGCCGAGGAGCTCCTCGGTCACCTCGCCCTGGTGGGTGGCGGCGACGTAGGCGGTGGAGACGGCGACGAGGTGCTGGGGACCGCAGCGGCCCTCGCGCTCGGCGACGCCCCGGGCCGCGACCACCGCGGCAGCCACCCGCGACGGGCCGAGGAGGTTGACCTCGACGGCCGCGTCGAGGGGTGCGTCGAAGCTCACCGTGGCGGCGGAGTGGACGACCACGTCACAGTGGGACAAGGCGGCGAGGCCCTCGTCGTCGAGGCCGAGGCCGTCGGTGCCGACGTCGCCGGCGACCGCGGTCACCCGCCCGGCGACACCGTCCTCGAAGGCAGCGCCACGTTCGTCGCGCAGCCGGTCGAAGCAGTCGTTCTTGAGCACTTCGCGTCGGACCCGCTCGAGCGGTCCAGCGCGGCGACCGGGCCGTACGAGCAGGACGACCTCGCTGTCGGGGACGGTGCGGAGGATGCGCTCGACGAGGGCCGTGCCGAGGAACCCGGTCGCACCGGTGACGAAGAAGCGGGACCCGGCGAGGGCCTCGTCGACGCTGGTCACCGCGCCTGTCTACCATATGGTAGATGGCTCGGGCGACACAGCCGACAGGCGGGGCGGTCCCGATGAGCGTGCCCGGCGATGCCGGCGCGGCGGGGGAGGCCCGCGGTCCGGCCCCGCAGGTGGGTACGGCCGGTCGAATCCTCCAGGCGGCGCTCGCCTCGTTCGCTGGGCGGGGCTACGACAGCACGTCGCTCGACGCCCTGGCCGCCGGCCTCGACGTGCGCAAGCAGACCATCCTGTACTGGTTCCCGTCCAAGGAAGCCCTCCTCGAGGCGGTGGTGGACCAGTGCGCGTCAGAGCTCTCGACGGTGCTCGAGGCGTCCCTGCACCGTGCGGGCGACGGATGGGGCAAGGTCGAGGCGGTGGTGCGGTCGGTGTTCCGGCTGGCGGCCCGCCGACCCGAGGTGCTCGGCCTCGTCCGGGAGACAGGCCGGCTCGGGCCTCCGGCTTCGACCCGCTTCCTGGCCGCGCTCGGTCCGCTGGTGGACGGAGCGTCGGCGTTCCTCGAGGCCGAGATGGATGCCGGCCATCTGCGCCGCCACGAGCCGAGGCTGCTGCTCGTGGCGATCTACTCGACGGTGATCGGCATGCTCACCGAGGTCGAGGTGCTCCGGGCGCTCGGCGAAGAACCCACGGCCCGGTCGCTCGTTCGCCGTCGCCGCGAGCTCCTCGACCTGCTGCGCTCGGCGCTCGTCGCGTCCGGCCCGGAAGGCGAGCCCTGACGGTCGCCAGATCGGACGTCCGTCAGCTGGTGGCTTCGCGCTGGCGCCGTTCCCAGCGGGAGGGCTTGGGCGCCGGTGGTGCCGGTCTCCGAGGCGCTTTTGGCGTGTAGCGCTTGTTCGCCACCGGTCTGGAAGGGGGCTTGGTCCCGCGTCCCCGGGCGGGCACAGCGGTGCCCTGGCCCGTCGCCGCCGCGGCGCGTGATGCGCGTTCAGCGCCGCCCCCTTCGGAGCGGCGATCGGACGCCGCCTGCCGTTGGATCTTGTAGGACCGGTACAGGAGCCAGACGGCGAGTGCGAAGAAGGGCAGGCCGAGGAAGAGGTAGGTGCCGAATGCCGCCCCGGTGAACAGGGCAACGAAGCCGACGGGGGCCCGTCGGCCCACGAGGGTCACCACGAGCAGGAGCGCTGCGGAGATCAGTCCCACCGTGAGGGTCCCCTGGGGCGTCAGTTGGCCTTTGGCCAGCCGGAAGGACTTGTTGGTGGTCTCGCTGAAGTAGATCACCACCGCGAACAGGGCAGCCCCACCGGCGGCGGCGAACGAGAAGCGCTTTTCGCGGTCGTCGAGGCGGTCGATAGCCCACTTGACCGAGAAGTCGGACCGTCCACCTGGGGAGCTCGGCCGGCCGCTCGCCGCGCCACGGCTCCACCGGCCGGGCTTCGGACGCCCAGGTGGGGGCGCTCCGTCGTCGGAGTGCTCACGTCCGGGCGTCATGGGACGAGGCTACCGGTTTCTGCGGACGGCGAGGAACCGGGGTGCTCTCGCGGGGGAGCAGCCGTCGGCTGCCGGTGCGACCGGTGGCTCTGGTCCATCCCCGGGGTCAGCCGGCACCGGGACGCAGGACGAGACGGAGGCCCTCGTTGTCGGCGGGGCGCACCTCCAACGGCTCCGACGGTGCCGTGCCGTGTGCGGGGCTGGGCTCCCGCGGCGGGCCCGGTGGGGCCACGAGGACGGGGAGCAGGGTGGAGGGTTGTGCGCCGGTGACGCCGGCTGGTTCGGCGACGGCGAGCTGTAGGTGGTGGACGCGTCCCGACCGGTCGCCCAGCCACGTGCGCAGGACGGGCGTCGGGTCGCTGTCCGCCGGAGCGACCAGGCGCAGGCCGAGCGGCCCGCCCCAGCGGAGCTCGGCCCACGCGACGCCGTCCTCCTCGCCACTGCGCGCCTCGGTGCCGCCGAGGAGCCCGGCGAAGAGGTCGAGGCCCTCCGCAAGGCGGGCGACCGCGTGGACGACCAGCTCGAGGTGGGCGGCTGGCAGCGGAGTGCCATCGCTGCCGGTCCGCGCTCCTGCCGGGAAGTCGGGGGGTGGATCGTTGACCCACTCGTGGGCGGCCTGAGCGAGCTGCACCACGACCCCGGTGGCCTCACGGGGCGAGAGGAACGCCTCTTGCCAGCCGGGCTCGCTGCGGTCGATGCCGATCGGCGAGTACCCGGCAGCCGTCGCCGCGGCGAGGGCGACGTCGAGGTCCGGGACCTTGAAGGTGAGGTGGTGGGGACCGGGGCCGTGGCGGTCGAGGAAGCGGGCGAGGAAGTCGTCGTCCTCCACGTTCCCAGGCATGAGCAGCTCGAGGCGGGCACCGTTGCCGAAGCTGAGCTGGGCGGGTGAGAAGCCGACACCCGCTCCTCCTGACTTCCACCGGGCCCCCAGGTCTACGGCATAGCGCGTCCATGCGTCCTGCCAGCGCGGCACTGCGTGTGCGACATGGTCGAGGACGGCACCGTCGATGGACGAGCCCGGTCGCAGCTGCCTCTGGGATCGGTCGGTCGCCATGGCACACCTTGGCCGCTCCACGCCGTCGCCGTCGAGTCCGTCACGTACGGGCAGGCGCGGCGAGGGGTTGAGCACCGGCACGTGCGGCGGTACGGTCCGACGGTGGACTTCCGCACCGAGCACCTCTCCGAGCTGTCCCGACGCGTGCGGACCGGCGAACAGTCGGCACGCGAGCTCGTCGGTCACGCACTGGCTCGCATCGACGCTCACAACCCGAGCCTCAACGCGTTCGTGGCGGTGGACGGCGAGCGTGCTCTCGAGGCTGCTGCCGCCATCGACGAGCAGGTGGCGGCCGGGGTCGACCCCGGTCCCCTCGCCGGCATCCCCATCGGCGTCAAGGACCTCGAGGACGCGGCGGGCTTCGTGACCACTCACGGCTCGGCCGCCCTCGCCGCGGGCCGTCCGCCCGCAACCGAAAGCTCCGTGCTCGTGGCACGCCTGGTGGCGGCTGGCTGCGTCGTCGTGGGCAAGACGAACACGCCCGAGCTCGGTTGGAAGGCTGTGACGGACAACCGGCTCTTCGGCGCCACGTCCAACCCGTGGAACCTCGAGTGCACGCCGGGCGGGTCCTCGGGGGGGAGCGCGGCGGCGGTCGCCTCGGGGATGGTCCCGTTGGCCACGGGGTCCGACGGGGGCGGGTCTATCCGCATCCCGTCGGCCTGCTGCGGCCTGACCGGGGTCAAGCCGTCGCTCGGCCGAGTTCCCTCGGGGGGTCCGGAGGCACCCGACTGGCACCACCTCTCGACCAAGGGGCCGATCGCCCGGCGCCTGGTCGACGTGGTCGAGGCGCTCGAAGTGGTCATCGGCCCCGAGCCGACGGACCTCCGGTCGCTGCCACGACCCGAGGCGTCGTGGCGCGGCGCGCTCGACGACGCACACGTCCCCCGGCAGGTGGCCTGGTCTCCGACGCTCGGCTACGCGGAGGTCGACGCCGAGGTGCTGGCCCTGTGCGAGCGCGCCGTCGCCGTGCTGGGCGCGCTCGGCGCCGACGTGACGGTGGTCGACGACGTCTTCCCTGCGGACCCGGTCGACGACTGGCTCCCGATGGCCGGCGTCTACAACCTGCGCACGCTGGCCGACGTCCGTGGGACCCCGGCCTGGGACGAGGTGGACCCGGTGCTCGCCATGGTGGTCGAGGGCGCAGCCGGCATGAGCGCGCTCGACCTCGTGCGCGCCGAGGACCGGTGTCACGAGCTCAACGTGCGCCTCGTCGACGTGTTCCGCACCAACCGGCTGCTCGTCACCCCGACCACGGCCGCCGCCGCGCCCCCGCGCTCGCTCGAGGGGTCGGGCCTCATCAACGGCACGGTGGACGTCAACTGGGTGAAGTTCACCTACCCGTTCAACCTCACGCGCTCCCCGGCCGCGTCGGTGTGCGTTGGGCTCACCGAGGCCGGCGTCCCCGTCGGGCTGCAGTTGGTGGGGCCTCAACACGGCGACCTGGTCGTCCTGCGGGCTGCTGCCGCGCTGGAAGAGGCGCTCGGTTTCGAGGCGCTGGCTCCGGGGTACGGCGACATACCCTGACGACCACCCGGCGGCCGGAACGGGCGCACCGGGTGGTCGTCAGGGTGGCGTGCCTGTTCCTTCAGCCCAGGGAGCCGTAGAACTGGGCGTCGCCGAAGGAGAAGATCCCCCCGTCGGAGGCGACCTCCCAGTAGCCCCCTCCCCCGGGGACGGCGGCCATGCCCACGATCGGCTTGTTG